>NZ_JBQJIM010000018.1:0-239094 GCF_052078295.1 Crossiella sp. CA198 | reverse complement strand
GACAGACTGGTTGTCCAACGGAGTTCCTGCCGACAGTGATCTTGGTCGATTTCTGTTCTAGCAGGGACTCCGTTGGCTGTTTCACCAGGCTTGACAACCAGCCCCAAACACTAACTACGCGGCATTGCCCCTAACCCCGTACAACAACGGCCAAACCCCCGTCCCACAACGGCCAACACTCCCGGGAAATTCCTCCTCCCCGGGAGTGTTGGCCGTTGTCGTACGCCGAGTTGGCCGTTATGGACGCCGAGTTGGCCCAAGTCGTACGCCACGTTGGCCGTTGTGGGACGGCGGCGGGGCGGGGCGGAGGGGTGAAACCCCCACGACGAGGGTTCTCGTGTCTTCTCCGTACGGCCTGGAGCATGCAGACCACACCCCGATGAGCGGCCCCTGCAACCTGCGTAACCCTTGCCTCCCAACGTGACGGGGGCCGCTCATCGGGGTGTGGTTGGCTGGCGGAAGGCCGTACGGAGAAGACACGAGCCCTCGGAGCCACGCTGGAACCGGCCCCGGCAGCCCAGACCCCGCCCCGCAACCTGCTCATCCCGGGTGTTGATCTGCCCCACCCCTCCGGTGGTCTGCCCGGCCGGCGAGGCCATCCCTTTTTGATCTTCAGTTTCGTTACGAAGAGGCAAGAGCGAAGATCAAGTGCGTCCTCGCCGGACGGGCAGGAATCAAAGGATGGGGGGAAGAACAAAGTCAAGAGCAGAGAGCAGTGCTCGTGTGCGGTTCCCCATCCCCGTCAGCCCTCCGATACCAAACCACATCTCACCGAGCGGCCCCCGTCACGCTGGCCAGGATTGGCGACGGTTTGTGTTGCAGGGCCACTCGGTGAGATGCGGTGTGTCCTCTCCAGGCTGACGGGGATGGGGAACCGCTCGGGGGAAGTTTTCGAAAAGCCACCCCCGCCACCGGTTTTCGGGCTTCGCCCGGTCGCAGCTGCCTATGGCGTACAACAACGGCCAACGTGCCGTACGACAACGGCCAACTCGGCGTCCGTAACGGCCAACTCGGTGTACGACAACGGCCAACACGCTGGTTAAGGGTGGGGGATGCCGTCCCAGCGGATGGCGAGGGTGCCGGGGCCTACGTCTTGGGCGGTGGCGTGTACTGAGCCGGCGGCGGAGACGGTGAGGGCGCGGCGGCGGGTGCCGGTTGGGGAGGCCAGGGGGCTGGTTACCTGGTAGGCGCGTTGGGGGAGGGCTTCGGGGTGGAAGCGGATTTCGGCCAGGTAGTCGCGGACCGGGCGGCGGAATTTGCGGCAGAACAGGTCGCCATGGCGGGGTGGGGCGCCTGCGGGGCTGATGATCTCGAACTCCATCATCACCGTCTCGCCGCGGCTCAGCGGTTCGTCGAAGAGGAGTTCGGCGGCCATCAGGCCGGTGTCGGGGTGGACGGCGAGGTTGCCCAGGCGGCAGTGTCGCAGGGGGACCAGGTCGGCGGCGGCGCCTCGGGGGTGGCGGGGGTCGTAGACCACCAGCCAGCGGTCGGCGCCGTCGGCGTCGGCGCGCAGGACCTGTTTGACGCGCAGGCTTTGCTGTCTTCCGTCGCGGCCGACCTCGACCAGGTCGTGCTGGCTCAGGCGGGTCAGCAGTTCGTCCGAGCTGGTGTCCACTGTGGACAGTAGGGTGCCCAGGAGGTCTCGGCGGGACCAGAGTTGTTCCACCGTGGGGGTGGCGACCGGGGCCATGGCGTGTCTGCCTCGGGGGCGGGGTGGGCCGACCAGCATCCGCAGCGCCGCTTCGGGCAGGCCGAGCACGGCTTCCAGGTGGCCCAGCACCACGAAGGAGTCGTCGCGTTCTGGCTGGCGGCGGCCGGATTGCCAGTTGCTCAGGGTGGCCACGCTGACGGTGGCGCCGCGGGCGCGTAATCGGTGCTGCACCCGGTCCAGGCTCAGGCCGCTGGCCTGGATCGCGGCGCGCAGGGCGGCCGGGAAAGGGCCGGTGCTCAGCAGGGTGGTCAGGTCGGGGGAGGAGACGGCCAGCGTCATGGAGTTGGTCCCGTTGGTCTCGTAAGGGCAGGGGCGAGACGTGGCGTACGGGATCAGCGACAGGCCGCGGAGGCCACCCGGACAAGGTCGATGTGACCCCGGGTGGTCAGGATTTCCTGCGGTGCCATGGGTTGGACGCTAGGGGCGGTGGTTTCGCGCTGTCAACGGCTCTCACGTGGTGGACAGCCTCGACGCCTGGCCACGCCCCTGCTGGTTCAGGTGCGTAGCCAGGCTCGCCAGATGGCCCAGTGTGTGAGGCCCCGTCACCACTGGGAACCGCTTCAGGATTGCGGTTTCCCGTGGCGGCGGGAGACTGCAATCCTGAGCGAAGGCACCGACGATCGGTGCAGGCCATCAGAGTGATGCGGTTAGGCCATCAGCATCAGGCACAGGTGAGTTTCGCCTCGGCCCAGTCCGCGTGGTCGTAGTTGATGTTGTCGCCGCCGTCGGTGACGACCAGCCGGAGTTGTTCGGCGTCACTGACATCGGCGGTGATCGCGGTGGCGGCCCCGGCTCCGGTCAGCACTCCGGTGGCCGCTTTTCGGGTGCTGTCGGCGTGCACTTCGAAGACCACCGAGCCGTTGGCTCCGGCCACCTCGTCGTCGATGCCGACCTGGGCGGTGAAGGTGGTGCATTTGCGGCCCAGGTACACGGTGATCTCGCTGCGCGCGTGCACGCCGATGCCCTTGGGGTAGGTGACGCCGCCGATGGTCAGCGGCTTGCCGTCACCGGCGGGCTGGTTGCCGTTGCTGCGGTCCTTCTCGGCCGGGCCCCAGCCGTTGGCCACGCCCTGCCAGTCCAGGTCGGAGATCTGCGAGGTGCCCGCGGGCGGCGGGGTCTGCGCGCCGACCCGGCTGACCCGGTACATCACGGTGCCGTGTGCGGGCACCGAGGCGCTGATCGCGCCGGTGCTGGTGCGGGTGGCCTTGGACCACAGGTCCTTGAGCCGGAAGTTGTTGCCGGACAGGCCGATTTCCGCGGCGGTGGTGTTGATGGTGGCGGCCGAGCCGTTCTCGTTGAACAGCGCCACCGCGACATCGCCGTTGGCCAGGGGCTTGGCGATCACGTAGGTGCCGCCGGAGGCTTTGATCTGCTTGCCCTGCACGCCTTTGGCGTCCTGGTCGACGTCGATGACGTCCTTGTTGAGCAGGGTGGTGAAGTTCTCCTGGTTGACCTTGCGCAGGTCGGCGCCGATGAGCAGGGGCGCGGCCATGATGGCCCACAGGCTGAAGTGCGAGCGGTATTCGGTGGGGGTCATGCCGCCGTTGCCGACTTCGAGCATGTCGGGGTCGTTCCACGCGCCGGGTTTGGCGTACTGCGCGAGCGGCAGGTTCTTCTTGAAGATCTGCACCATCTTGGCCCAGGTGTCGTTGATGTCACTGGTGGTGCGCCACAGGTTTCCGGTGTCCTGGGCCCATTCCCACGGCTTGTTCTGACCCCATTCGCAGATGGAGAACACGATGGGGCGGCCGGTGGCCTTGAGCGCGTCGCGCATTTTGCGGTAGCGCATCTTGGCGTCCACGCCCTGGTTGTTGCAGTTGTCATATTTGAGGTAGTCCACGCCCCAGCTGGCGAAGAGCCTGGCGTCCTGTTCCTCGTGGTTGAGTCCGCCGGGGAAACCGGCCGTGTTGCAGGTCTTGGTGCCGGCACTGGTGTAGATGCCGAACTTGAGACCCTTGCTGTGCACGTAGTCGGCGACGAACTTGATGCCGCGCGGGAAGCGTTTGGGGTCGGGTTCCAGGTTGCCCTGGGCGTTGCGGGTGGTCTTGGCCCAGCAGTCGTCGATGTTGACGTATTGGTAGCCAACGTCCTTGAGGCCCTTGGTCACGAAGATGTCGGCCATGTCCATGACCATCTTCTCGTTGAACTCCGCACGGCAGTGCGTGGTGTTCCAGTTGTTGAAGCCCATCGGGGGTGTGCGGGCCAGGCCGTTCTCCAGTGCCTCGGCCTGTGGCGCGGCCACGGTGGTCAGCACGAGTCCGGTCGCGGCGATCACGGTGGATGCCGCGGCCAGTACGGCCGTCAGTCTTCTGCGCACGATAACTCCTTGTCCGGCAACGGGTTTCGCGGCGGCGAGGTGAGTTTTAGGACAGGCCCCATGGCTTGCCGGGGTTGCTGATCCGGACCGGTTCGATGGTCAGCTCGGGCATCGCGCCCTGCGGGTAGATCACCGCGGTGCCGCCGCGGGCCAGGTCGAACTCGGCCACGCCGCCGGGCAGTTCGCGGAAGACGATCGGCGAGCCGTCCGGGCGGCTGACCTGGATCGGCCGCTGGATGCCGTGCCGCACCTTGCACGGCGAACCCGCTTTGCTGTGCACCGACACCCACCGGGTGCGGCCGCCCTTGCGGACCGCGCTGACCTCGAAGGCGCCCTCGGTGAGGAAGCGGTCCACGGTGACATCGGCCCAGCCGCGCGGCACCGCCGGGAAGATCCGGATGAACTCGCCCCAGCTCTGCACGAGCATGTCGTGCAGGGATTGCGCCGCGGACAGCGGGGTTTCCACCACCGGGCTGCCCTCGCGGTACATGGTGTTCTCGGTGACCGGGTACCGGGTGCTGGGGTCGAAGAACTTCAGCAGGTAGGCCAGTGCCTCATCACCGCGGCCGAGTCCGGCCAGCATGGAGGCGGCGCCGGTGTAGCTGTAGCCGCGGTGCGCGCCCTGGATGGCGTGCCAGTGCTTGATCGAGGTGTCGATCAGCGTGCGCTGCGCGGGATCGTCGCCGGTGATCTCATACAGCGGGTAGACCATCAGCAGGTGCGAGTAGTGCCGGTGCGACTTCTCGTACGGCACCCCGGCGCCGATCATGAACCCGTTCTTGTCGGTCGGGTAGGGCACCAGGTCACGCAGCACCTGCCGCCACTTCGCGGCCAGCGGATCGTTCGTGCCGAGTTTCTCGTTGGCGTACAACAGGGTCCGGCAGCCCCAGCGGATCAGCGCGAGGTCGTAGTTGCAGTCCGGCGCGTTGCCGTACTCGGGGGAGTGGGTTTCCGGCAGGTGCAGCTTGCCGTCGCCGCCGGGCTTGAGGAAGTGCAGGTAGTAGTTGATGGA
Source organism: Crossiella sp. CA198 (assembly GCF_052078295.1). Taxonomy (NCBI): domain Bacteria; kingdom Bacillati; phylum Actinomycetota; class Actinomycetes; order Pseudonocardiales; family Pseudonocardiaceae; genus Crossiella; species Crossiella sp. CA198. The sequence goes on along the minus strand of NZ_JBQJIM010000018.1, from coordinate 234,054 downwards.
CCGGCGCAGGATCGGGAAAATCGTGTCCCGCAGGATGGCGATGTCCATGGTGTGCCGGTAGGTCAGCCACACGTTGTGCAGGGTCCAGGTCAGGTTGCCGGTCTCCGGGCTGCCGCCGCCGTCTCCGGGGCGGGCCACGTAACTGCCCTTGAGCGTGGTCCGGTCGGTGCTGCGGCCCACGCCCGCGGAGTCGTGCTGGTACTCCGGCCGGACATTCTTGATCAGCTGCGCCTGGTTGTCCCGCAGCGTGCTGGTGATCGCGTCCAGTTCGACGTGGTTGCTGCCGTGGATGAGCCAGTATTCGAGCTGCACGTTCAGGTTCCACCACACCGCGGGCCAGCCGGTGGGCTCGAACCAGGGCCCGCAGGTGGCCATCACGGTGCCGCCTGCCCTGGTGCCGGTGGCGGTCTTGTAGAGCTGGATCCACCAGAAGCTCTGCAGCCGCTGGTCCGGCAGCGAGACGAAGCTCTTGCGGTAGAAGGCGTGCCACCACTCGCGGTGGCTGGCCACCAGCGCGGCCACCCCGAGGTCGGCGGCGTCCCGGACCAGTGTCAGCGCCTCGGCTTCGGCGGTGCGGGCCGGGAAGCTGTGCGCCACCGCCAGCAGCAGGGTGTGCTCGCCGGAGGTCCAGGCCGGGTCGCGGTAGGCGGTGGCGGTCTGCCCGCCTGCCAGCATCTCCTGGCGCACCACCTGCTCCGCGCCGTTGGTCCCGCGCACCGGCTCGGGGTTGTGGGTGTAGCCGCTGGGCGGGTCGGGCCGGGTGCTGACCGCGGGTTCGGGGTGGAAGACCCAGCGCACCCGCTCACCGCCGCTGGGGGTCACCTGGGCCAGCAGCACCGAGCGGGTGGTGTGGATGAACGCCCGCACCTTCAGCGTGCCGGCCGAGGTGGTGATGGTGCCGGTGAACTCGCCGTGCCACAGGTCCAGGCGCCAGTCCACGCCGGTGATCGTGCCCGCGGGTTCCAGGGTGAGGTGGCCGACCGGCAACCGGCACACGCCGTGCCCGCTGCCGAACTGCGGCCGGTGGTCCTGCACCTCGGCGTGCTGCACGCTGAACCGGATCGCGTTCTTGCCCGGTTCCTTGCGGATGATCGACCCGAGCCGCCCGTCCCCGAGGAAGGGCCCCTGCCACCACTCGGCGGGCAGCTTCTGCCACACCGGGTCCTGCGCGCCCAGGAACTTCGCCCAGTCCAGCTCGGACCCTCCGGCGATCCCCGGCTCCGGGGCAGGGCTCTCCGCCGGTGCGGCGGTGGCTACCGGCGCGGCGGCGCCTGCCACTCCGGCCGCCGCGGTGGCGGCCAGGAAGGTCCGGCGAGAAAGATCCCATCTCTGCTCATCCATTGATAAGCCTCTTTCGCTTCCATGGATGGGCCGATGGCGGCATTTCGACCCCGATGTCGTGCACGAAGCTAGGAGTGAAGCCCCCGGCGAGTCAATGCTCCGACAAGGTAAGAGATCGGATGTATAGGTTTTCGAACCGGGTCAGCGCGGACAAAAAAGACCCCCGGCGCGCAGTGCACCGGGGGTCTGGTTCTCGCTGGTCAGCGGCTCGCGAGGGACTCCTCGGCGGCGGCCAGCCACTCGCGCCACTGCGCGGCCTGGGCCTCGGCCTCCTTGGCCTTGCGGTCGTTGCCCGCCGAACGCGCCTTGGCCGCCTGCGACTCGAACTGCTCGACCCGCTCGCGGAACTGGGCGACCCTGGCCTCAGCCTCGGGGTCGGAGCGGCGCCACTGCGCGTCGACCGCCCCGCGCACCTTCTCCTCGACCGCGCGCAGCCTGCCCTCCAGCTCGCGCACCCGCTCCCGCGGCACCTTGCCGATCGCGTCCCAGCGTTCCTGCAGCTTGTACAGCGCGCCGCGGGCGGCCTCCAGGCCACCGGCGCCTGCCGGATCGATCTGCTCGGCCTCGGCCAGCAGCTCTTCCTTGAGCTTGGCGTTCTCGCCGAACTCCGCGTCCCGCTCGGAGAAGGCGTCACTGCGACGGGCGAAGAACTTGTCCTGCGCGCCGCGGAAACGCTGCCACAGCGCGTCGTCCGCGTCCTTGGGGGCCCGACCGGCGGCCTTCCACTCGGTCATCAGGTCCTTGTAGCGGGTCGCGGTGTCGCCCCAGTCGCCGGACTCGGCGATCCGCTCGGCCTCCTCCACGATCTCCTGCTTGCGCTGCTTCGCGGTGGACCGCTGCCGGTCCAGGTCCGCGAAGTGCGAGCCGCGCCGCCGGTTGAAGGCGTCCCTGGCCTTGGCGAAGCGCCGCCAGAGTTGCTCGTCGGTCTTGCGGTCGACCCCGCGCACGGCCTTCCACTCGTCCAGCATCTGGCGCAGCCGGTCCCCGGCCACCTTCCACTGCGTGGACTCGTTGGCCAGGCCTTCGGCCTCGTCGACCAGGGCCTGTTTCTTGGCCACCGCCTCGACCCTGGCGGCCTCCTTGGCCACCTTGCCCGCCTCGACCGCGGCCTCAGCCTTGATCACCAGCGCGTCCAGCTTCGTGGCCAGCGCGGCCAGGTCGCCGACCACATGGGCCTCGGCCAGGCTCTCCTTGATGGTGCGCACGCTGGTCAGGGCCTGCTTGGGGTCCCCGGCGCCGGAGGTCAGCCGGGTGTCCAGCAGTTCGACCTCGGTGCGCACGTCATCGAAGCGGCGCGCGAAATGCGCCAGCCCCTCGGCGGGCTCGCCCGCCTGCCATGACCCGATCGACCGCTCGCCGTCCGCGGTGCGCACATATACGGTGCCATCGGCATCGACCCTGCCCCAGCGGCCTGGATCGTCGGACGCGACCGGCACCGTTGGTGCCGGACCCGTTCCGCCTGGGTGCTGCGCCGGTGTGGCCGCAGCTACAGTCGCCAGGTTCGTGTCCTGGTCCGTCATCGCCGGCTCCTCCTTGACTGCCCGCCTCGCTCGCCCGCACCCGATCTGCGGGCGCCCCGCAGCAGCGGGGCCAGTGCACGTCGTCGAGGACCGGCACTCGCGGTCCTCGACGCCGCATTCAAACAGGTCAGGGCCGCCGGTGGTACTCCTGGGCCAGGTTGTGACCTTGCTTTTGCCTACGGTTGCCCCCGAGCGAGCCCCACTAGCCTTGATGCTCGTGATCGCCCGAGTCGCCTTCGCGCCCCATCCACCCCTGTTGGTACCCGAACTGGTGACCGGAGCCGCCACCGAGACGGAACCCCTGCGGCGGGCCTGCCGCGCCGCCGCCGCCACCCTCACCCAGATGGCCGACCACTGGTGGGTGATAGCCGTTGACCAGGCCGGACCCAAGATCATCGGTCCGGAGGCCAGGGGCACCTTCGCCGGGTTCGGTGTGCACCTGGAGGTCGACCTGGGCCGCGGCCAGGGTCCGGCCGACCCGGAGCTGCCGGTCCCGGCGCTGATCGCGGGCTGGCTGCGTGCGCACGCGGGCGCACGTTCGGTGACGGTCCAGCTGCTGCCCGCGGATCTTTCCCCGGCCGAGTGCCTGGAACTGGGGACAGCGCTGGCAACGGGACCCGAGCGCACCGCCCTGCTCGTGCTCGCCGACTCCTCGGCCCGGCTGACCCCGCGCTCCCCGGTGCCCCCGGATCCACGCGCCCCGGAGTTCGACGCCCAGATCTCCAGCGCACTGGCCACCGGCGACCCCGCCCCGCTGACCGCGCTGGACCCGGCCCTGGCCGCCGAGCTGTGGGCACACGGCCGAGCCGCCTACCAGGTCGCCGGAGCCGCCACCGCCGGCCGCGGCTGGCAGGCCGACCTCCTCTACTCCGACTGCCCCTACGGCGTCGGCTACCACGTGGCCACCTGGACCTGACCCCATCGAGTTGGCCCAACTCGTACGGCGAGTTTGCCCAAGTGGGCGTACGAGTTGGGCCAACTCGTACGCTCGGCTGGTGAGTCGTATGTGTCCCCTCGCGATCGTCGGCCCCACCGCTGCCGGTAAGTCCGGGCTTGGCGTGCGACTGGCCCGGCGACTGGGTGGCGAGGTGGTCAACGCCGATGCCGCCCAGCTCTACCGGGGCATGGACATCGGCACCGCCAAGCTCACCGAGGCCGAGCGGGACGGCGTGCCGCACCACCTGCTCGACGTCCTGGAGGTCACCGAGACCGCCGCGGTCGCGGCCTACCAGCGGCAGGCGCGGGCCAAGGTCGAGGAGCTGCTCGCCGCGGGCCGGACACCGATCCTCGTCGGCGGCTCCGGCCTGTACGTGCAGTCCGTGCTGGACGACCTGGAGTTCCCCGGCACCGACCCGGAACTGCGCGCACAACTGGAGGCCGAACTCGCCGAGGCCGGCTCCGCCGTGCTGCACGACCGGCTCGCCGAACAGGATCCCGTCGCGGCCGCCTCGATCCTGCCCAGCAACGGGCGCCGGGTGGTCCGCGCGCTGGAGGTCATCCGGCTCACCGGCCGTCCCTTCTCCGCCACGCTGCCTGTTCCCGGCCCCGCCCGCTACGGCACGGTGATCATCGGCCTGGCTCCTGACCTGCCGCTGCTGGACGCCCGGATCAACGCCAGGGTCACCGAGATGTTCGCCGCCGGACTGGTCGACGAGGTGCGCGAACTGGAGGCGATCGGCCTGCGGGACGGGCTCACCGCGTCCAGGGCCCTGGGCTACCAGCAGGTCCTGGCCGCCTTCGACGGCGCGCACGACCTGGCCACCGCCGCCGAGCTGACCGCGCAGGCCACCCGGCGCTTCGTCCGGCGGCAGCGCTCCTGGTTCCGCAGGGACAAGCGCACGCACTGGTTCGACCCGGCGGACCCCGGCCTGGACCAGGCCGTGCTGGACGTACTCTGAAGCCGTGGCCGGAGTGGAATTCCTCAAGGGACACGGCACGGAGAACGACTTCGTGCTGCTGCCCGACGCGGACGGAGAACTGGACCTGACCGACGCCCTGGTGCGCGCGTTGTGCGATCGCCAGCGCGGACTGGGCGCCGACGGCGTGCTGCGCGTGGTGCGCACCGCCACACTCACCGACGCCCCGGCCGGGGTCGAGGCGGCCGAGTGGTTCATGGACTACCGCAACGCCGACGGCTCCATCGCCGAGATGTGCGGCAACGGCGTCCGGGTCTTCGCGCACTACCTGGTGCGGCAGGGCCTGGCCCAGGCAGGCGAGTTCCCGGTGGGCACCCGGGCTGGGATCCGGCCGGTCATCGCGCACGCCGACGGCACCGTCACCGTGGACATGGGCCCGGTCACCGTCTTCGGCCGCTCCACCGCCACCCTGGGCGGCCGCGAGTACCCCGGCGTCGCGGTCGACGTCGGCAACCCGCACCTGGTCTGCCCCCTGGACGGCGGCCTGGAAGACCTCGACCTGACCAGCCAGCCCGGCTACGACCCCGCGGTGTTCCCGCGCGGGGTCAACATCGAGTTCGTGCGCACCCTGGCCCCCGGCGCGCTGCGCATGCGGGTGCACGAGCGCGGCGTGGGGGAGACCCGCTCCTGCGGCACCGGCACGGTCGCCACCGCGGCCGCCGCCCTGCACCTGACCGGCCACAACACCGGCGAGGTCACCGTGGACATCCTCGGCGGCCAGGTCAGGGTCACCGTGGAGAACCAGCGCGCCACCCTCACCGGGCCCGCCGTGCTGGTCGCCAGTGGCAGGCTGGATCAGGCCTGGTGGGACTCGTTCCGCGCGTCGTAACCGGCGCGGGCCAGGTACACGTGGTCCATGTTGGCCTCGGCCCACAGCTTGAGCTGCTCCACCGTGGCCCGCAGGCTTTTGCCCAGCGGGGTCAGCGCGTAGTCCACCCGCACCGGCACCGAGGGCGTGACCTCGCGGGTGACCAGGCCGTCGCGCTCCAGCGTGCGCAGGGTCTGGGTGAGCATCTTCTGGCTGATCCCGGCGAGCTTGCGGGACAGCTCGTTGTACCGGCGCGGCCCGTTCTGCAGCGCGCAGAGCAGCAGCGTCACCCACTTGTCGCTGATCCGGTCCAGCAGGTTCCTGGTCGGACAGGCGGCCAGGTAGGCGTCGTAGGCGTCCCGCTCGGCGGATCTGCGGTCGGCGGCGGTCTGCGTGGCCATGACTCTCCTCCCGGTGTGGTACGCACTGTGAAGTACGTACTCCCCGAGAGAGAGTAGCTCACCTAATGTCCTCCGCATGCGAGCAATTCTGATCAAGAAGTTCGGCGGCCCCGAGGTGCTGGAGGTCGCGGAGGTGCCCGTGCCCGAGGCAGGCGCGGGCCAGGTGCGGATCAAGGTCGAGGCCGCCGCGCTCAACCCGGTTGACCTGCTCAGCGCGAGCGGCTTCTTCGTGCACCTCGGGCGGCTGGCGCAACTCCCGGCCTACGGCGTGGGCTGGGACGTGGCGGGCGTGGTCGACGCGGTGGGCGCGGATGTCACCGGCTACGCGGTCGGCGACCGGGTGATCGGCATGTCCGACCAGCTGGACCGGACCCCCGACGTGCAGGCCGAGTTCGCGGTGCTGCCCGCGACCGACCTGGCGCCGTTCCCCTCGGGTAAGACCGCGGCGGAGGCGGCCAGCCTGCCGCTCAACTCCCTGACCGCCGACCATGCCATCGACCTGCTGGAACTGCCCGAGGGCGGCACCCTGCTGGTCACCGGCGCGGCCGGTGGCGTCGGCGGTTACGCGGTGGAGCTGGGCAAGCTCCGCGGCCTGCGGGTGATCGCCACCGCGAGCGCGGCCGATGAGGACCTGGTGCGTTCCTTCGGCGCGGCCGAGTTCATCCCGCGCGGCGCCTCGCTGACCACCTTCGGGCAGGTCGACGGCGTGCTCGACGCGGCCAACATCGGCGCGGCCGCGGTGGCCGCGACGCGCCCCGGCGGCGGCTTCGTCGCGGTCAACGGCAGCCAGCCGGAGACCCCCGAGGACGTGCGCGGGATCGCGGTGTTCGTCACGGCGCACGGCCCGCGGCTGGCCGAGCTGTCCGCGCTGGTGGAGAAGGGCGAACTCAGCGTCCGGGTGTCCGAGGAGCTGCCGTTCGAGCAGGTCACGCAGGCCTACACCAAGCTGGCCGCCGGCGGGTTCCGCGGCCGGATCGTGCTGGTCCCGTGAGCACCGGCTCCGGCCGGGGTCAGTCGATCCCGGCCGGAGCGTTCCGGTAGCGCCAGTGTCACCCGTACGGCGGTGGGTCGGCGAAAGTGCCCGGTCACACCGGAAATCGCTGGCGGAACGTGGGACACTGGACCCCGTATGACGGAATTCATGACACAGGCCGACGAGACGGACATCCTCTCGACCGGCGAGATGGAACTGGCCGACCGCGCCGCGCTCCGCAGGGTCGCCGGGCTGTCCACCGAACTCGCGGACATCAGCGAGGTCGAGCAGCGACAGCTCCGGCTCGAGCGGGTGGTGCTGGTCGGCGTGTGGACCGAGGGCGACGCCGAGGAGGCGGAAGCCTCGCTCGCGGAGCTGGCCCGCTTGGCCGAGACCGCGGGCGCCGAGGTCCTGGAAGGCCTCATCCAGCGCCGCCAGAAACCCGACCCGGCCACCTATGTGGGCTCCGGCAAGGTCATCGAGCTGCGCGAGTCGGTCATCGAGACCGGCGCCGACACGGTCATCTGCGACGGTGAGCTGTCCCCTGGGCAGCTCCGGCAGCTGGAGGAGAAACTCAAGGTCAAGGTGGTCGACCGGACCGCGCTGATCCTGGACATCTTCGCCCAGCACGCCAGCTCGCGGGAGGGCAAGGCCCAGGTCGAACTGGCCCAGCTGCAGTACCTGCTGCCACGGCTGCGCGGCTGGGGCGAGTCGCTGTCCCGGCAGGCCGGTGGCCGCGCCGGTGGCAACGCCGGTGTGGGTCTGCGTGGTCCCGGTGAGACCAAGCTGGAGACCGACCGCAGGCGGATCACCAAGCGGATGGCCAAGCTGCGCCGCGAGATCCGCGCGATGGGCACGGTCCGGGAGACCAAACGTGGCATGCGGGTGGCCAACCTGGTGCCGAACGTGGCCATCGCCGGGTACACCAACGCGGGCAAGTCCAGTCTGCTCAACGCCATCACCGGCGCGGGCGTGCTGGTCGAGGACGCGCTGTTCGCGACCCTGGACCCGACCACCCGCCGGGCGCTGACCCCGGACGGCCGCACCTACACCCTGACCGACACCGTCGGCTTCGTCCGGCACCTGCCGCACCAGCTGGTGGAGGCATTCCGCTCCACCCTGGAGGAGGTCGCCGACGCGGACCTCATCCTGCACGTGGTGGACGGTTCGGACCCGCTGCCGGAACGCCAGGTCTCCGCGGTGCGCGAGGTGTTCGCCGAGATCATCCAGGACCGGGACGCGCCGATGCCGCCGGAGGTGCTGGTGGTGAACAAGCTGGACCAGGCCGACGAGCTGACCGCGACCCGGCTGCGGCACCTGTTCCCGGACGCGCTGTTCGTCTCCGCGCAGACCGGCTCGGGCATGGACACGGTGCGCGACCTGCTCGCCGAGCGCATCCCGCGGCCGGACGTGCTGGTGGAGCTGCTCATCCCGTACAGCAGGGGCGAGCTGGTCTCCCGGGTGCACTCCGAGGGCCAGGTGCTCACCGAGAAGCACACCGAGGACGGCACCGAGCTGCGCGCCAGGGTGAAGCCGGAACTGGCCGGACAGCTCGGTGAGTTCGCGGACAACCGGGCGTGAGTTCGCTGACCCGCACGACAGCGCTGCTGGTGACACTGGCAGCGCTGTTGTGTGTGTCCGGGCTGCCCGCGCTGGCCGCCGAACCGCCCGCGCCGGTGGACAAGTGCCGGTACACGGACAAGCGGCTCAAGGAACTCAGCGGCCTGGCCAGTGACGGCAAGCGCTGGTACGCCATGGCCGACGGCGGCTCCCGGTTGCAGGTCCTGGTGCTCACCCCGGAGTGCAAGGTGGAGCGGGTGATCAGCAACGCCACCGACCCCTTCGACGTGGAGGACCTGGCCCGCGCGGCCGACGGCACGCTGTGGCTGGCCGACACCGGCGACAACGGCAAGAAGCGGGACAGCATCGCCCTGCACGCGTTGACGCCCAACGGAAAAGCCACCCTGTACCGGCTGACCTACCCGGACGGCCCGCACGACGCGGAAGCCCTGCTGCTGGACCGCAAGGGCACCCCGTACATCGTCACCAAGGAACCCTTCGCCCCGGCCGGGATCTACCGTCCTGGCAAGGCGCTGACCGCACCGGGCCCGACCGCGCTGGAGAAGGTCGGCTCGATCCGGATCAAGTCCAGCAGCACTCCAGGCGGCCCGGTCGCCGGGTTCGGCTCGGTGCTGGTCACCGGCGGCGCGGTCAGCCAGGACGGCACCGTGGTCGCGCTGCGCACCTACACCGACGCGCTGCTGTTCCCGGCCCCCGACGGCGATATCGCCGAGGCGTTGAAACGGGAACCGGTCCGCGTCCCGCTGCCGAATGAGACCCAGGGCGAGGCCATCGCGTTCGAGCCCGACGGCACCCTGCTGTCCGGTTCCGAGGAGATGGACCCGATCCGCGCGATCCCCGGCGCGGCCAAGCTCGCCGCCGGCGCGACCCCGGCAGGCAACCAGAACCCGGCCACGCCCGCGCCCAACGGCGGCGGCAACCAGGCCTCCGGCCAGCCCGCCGACGCGGAAGGCTCGACCTCCTGGGGCGGGATCCTGCTCGCCGCGGTCGGCGTGCTCGCGGTGATCCTGCTGGTCGGCCGCAGCAGACGGGCCAAGCGCTGAACCAGCTCCGCCGTCGAGTTGGCCAAAGCGGTACGCCCAGTTGGGCCAACTACGTGTACGACTTGGGCCAACTCGGCGTTTGGCGGGGTGCGAAGTCGTGGGTGCCGCGCGCTTAGCATGGCGAGATGACGACGCGTGTGGAGACCGTGACGGTCTCCGATGGCACCTTCGACCTCTCCGTGTGGCTGCCCGAGGCCACCACCCCGCGGCCGGGAATCCTGCTGGTGCAGGAGATCTTCGGCGTCGGCGACTACATCAGCGCGGTGGCCGCCGACCTGGCCGCGCTGGGCTACGTGGTGGCCGCGCCCGACCTGTTCTGGCGGCAGCACCGCAACTGGGCCGCCGACCACGGCGAGGAGGGCCTGAAAGCCTCCATGGAACTCGTCGGCAAGCACGACTTCCCCGGCGGCATCACCGACTCGCTGGCCGCCCTGGAAGTCCTGCGCGGCCTGCCCGAGGTCAGCGGCCGGCCGGTGGGCGCGCTGGGCTTCTGCTTCGGCGGCACGGTCACCTTCTTCCTGGCCGCGCAGGGCGATCCGGACGCGGTGGTCTCCTTCTACGGCTCCGGCGTGCCGGACAACGCCGGGCTGCTGGCCGACATCAGCGCGCCGATCCTGATCCACTTCGGCGGCGCCGACCCCTACATCCCGCGCGCGGAGGTGGCCAAGGTCGAGGCCGCCGCGCAGGGCCGGGCCAACGTCGAACTGCACGTGCAGGAGCAGGCCGGACACGCCTTCCACAACCGCAAGGCCCCGGCGTTCCACCACCCGGAGGCGGCGGCCGAGGCCTGGCGGCTGACGGAGGAGTTCCTGGCGCGGACGCTGCCGGTCAGCTGACCGTGAACTCCGGGGAGGCGCCGGTGAACGGGGTGATCTTGGTGGACAGGGCCTTCGCGTCACCCGAGTACACGATCCGGTACTTCCCCGGCTGCGCGCTCGCCGGCACATCCCAGGTCGCGGTGACCCGGGAGGCCGCGATGCCCCAGCGCGCCCAGTGGAACTTGGTGGACCAGTCGCCGTCGTCGGCGACCCGCTTCCACCGGTCGCCCTCCTGGCGCTGGACCTCCAGGTAGGACCCGCCGTGGTGCAGGTTGTTGTTCGGGTGCGCGCCGGCGAACTCGACCTTCACCTGCTGACCGCGGCTGTAGGCGGCCGCGGGCGGGGTGACGGTGTCGCCGAAGTTGTACCCGATCGGCGGCGCGTCCAGGACCACCCCGGGCTGCACGGTCCACTTCGACCCGGACAGGTCGGGGACCTGCGGACCCGGGTTGGTCGCCCGCCCCGCCTTGAGGTCGCCCGCGACCCTGGCGAACTCCTGCTGGTAGGCGGGCAGCGCCCAGCGGCCGAACATGGTGTGGCCGCCCTCGTAGTCCTGCTGGTCGTACTCCTCCGGTGTGGTCAGGTAACCCGAGTAGTCGTTGGTATAGCCGGAGACCAGCACGTTCTCCAGCGGCGCCCCGGTGGCCGCGGCCACCGTCTGGCGCAGCCGCAGCCCGGCCACGATGGTGGTCTCCTTGGACACGGTGGCCAGGTAGAACTGGCCGATCTTGAGCACCTGCACCGGCAGGATCTTCGGGGTCAGCCCGAGCGCGCCGGTGTCCAGCAGGATGTCCTTGGGGGACTGGCAGGCGCGCAGTTCCGGCGAGGCCTGGTAGCGGGCCTTGGTGACCTGCTCGATCAGCGGGTTGTTGCCGACACCCTCCTTGAAGATGTCCGGCCCCGGCCCGTCCTCGGTGCTGCCCGCGGCGAAACTCGCGCCCATGGCCGCGCCACAGGTCTTGTGCGCCTGGCCGTCCCCGGTGAACCGCTGGTCCACCGTCACGTTGCTGAGGTCCACAAAGGACAGCCGGGAGCCGATGCTGCCCGCCACCGCGGCGCCGCCGTTGTCCAGCAGGCGTTTGGCCGCGGCGAACTGGCGCTCACCGATGATCTTCGTGTTGGCGATGTGGTCCTCGGTCGGGCCGGTGCCCGGCTTCAGCGCCAGGTTCGGGCTCATGTCCCCGGCGCTGGTCTGGGCGAAGGCCGCCACGAAACCCGGTGCGCCACTGAGGTAGTCGACCCCGCTGACATCGCGCTCCCAGTGGTAGGAGGCGTAACCCTTGTTGTCACCGGAGATCAGCTTGTGGTCGCCGCGCAGGCTGGTGCCGTGGGTGGCGAAGAAGTTCAGCGCGCCGATCGGCTTGCCGCCGCGGTCGAAGCGCAGCAACGTGGTCTGTGGGTCGATGCCCTCGGGGAAGTAGGCTTTGTCCGCGGCCGGGTTGCGGTCGAAGGCCCGGCGGGACCGGTTCACGCTGGCATCCCGCAGCTCGCCCTTGCCCAGGGACACCGAGCCCGGCGCCAGGTCCTGGTGGGCCTGCTTCACCGAGGCCACGATGCCGTTGACGATCGCCTTGAAGGTGTCGTCGTGGTAGCCGAAGGTGGTGATGTTGTAGAGCGAGTAGTGCGAGTAGCCGCCCGGCCCGGAATGGGTGTGGGTGGCCGTGATGGCCAGGTTCGCGTCCGTGTAGGCCCCGCCGAGTTCCTGGCCGAGCCGCTTGAGCACGGCCTGCCGGACGCTGGCGAAGATCTGCCCGACGTCCACCGTCACCAGCGCGATCCGTTGCGTGCCAGCGGAATCGGCCACCACGAAGGCCCTGGACCGCTGCCGCTGGTGGATCCCGGCGGTCTGCTGGTCCAGCTTGGCGTAGCCCATCATGCCGCGTTCGGCCGGTTCCCCGGTCACATCGGCGATGCCCCGGCCCACCAGATAGGTGTCCGCCGGCGCGGCCGCGGCCGGGTCGAGCTGGGTGAGCAACCCGGCGCCGAGCAGTGTTGCCAGGGCGAGGGTCAGGGCAGGTCTGATGCGGTTGTGGCGCATGGCGGTAGCCCTTCCGGCCAAGGTCGGCTGTGACCTGGAACACGACAAGCGTTGGCCTGAAGGTAGCGAGACCCGAGACGAATGTGAACCCTTCTCACGTATGGCCCGGGTGGATCACGCCCAGTAGCACAGCCGGGCCGTGCTAGGCCACTCAGCGCACGCCGGTAGCCTCTCGCGCGTGCCATCAGTGGTCGCTACAGCCCCGCCTCGCCCGTCGCTGACCGAGCCGGTCCGACTGGACGAGCTAGCCGGCATGGTCGGCGCCGTTCTCGCTGGTGACAACGGCCGCGAACACGCTGCGGTCCGGGTCACCGGCGCCACCCTGCGCGCGCAGCAGGCCCAGCCAGGCGACCTGTTCGCCGGACTGCCGGGCGCCCGCGCGCACGGTGCCCAGTTCATCGCCCAGGCCGTCGAGGGTGGCGCGATCGCGCTGTTCACCGACGCCGCGGGCGCGGACCTGCCCGAGGTGCGCGCGGCCGGCCTGCCGGTGCTGGTGCACCCGGATCCGCGGGCCGTGCTGGGCGAACTGGCCGCCCGGATCTACGGCAACCCCTCCGACCGGCTCGCCATCATCGGCATCACCGGCACCTCCGGGAAAACCACGGTCAGCACGCTGATCGAGGCCGGCCTGCGGGCCGCGGGCCGCACCACCGGGCTGATCGGCACGGTGGCCACGGTGATCGCCGGGGACCGCCTCGACAGCGCGTTCACCACCCCCGAGGCCCCCGACCTGCAGGCGCTGTTCGCGCTGATGCTGGAACGCGGGGTCAGCGATGTGGCCATGGAGGTCTCCAGCCACGCACTCTCCCTCGGCCGGGTCGCGGGCACCCACTTCACGGTGGGCGCCTTCACCAACCTGTCCCAGGACCACCTGGACTTCCACGCCGACATGGACGACTACTTCGCGGCCAAGGCCAAGCTGTTCGACGGCCGCGCGGACCAGGCCGTGGTGATGGTGGACGGCGAGTGGGGCCGCAAGCTGGTCACCGAGGACACCGTCACCGTCTCCCTGGACGGCGCGGCCACCTGGCGGGCCGCCGACATCAGCACCGAGGCCACCGGCATCCAGCGCTTCCGCGCGCTCGGCCCGGACGGCATCGAGCTGCGACTGGCCATCCGGCTGCCCGGCGACTTCAACGTGGCCAACGCGCTGCTGGCCGCCGCCTGCCTGCACGCGGCCGGGGTCCCGGACGCGGCCATCATCGAGGGCCTCTCCAGCGTGGACGTGCCCGGCCGGATGGAACGGGTGGTGCGCGGCCAAGACTTCACCGCGGTGGTGGACTACTCGCACAAGCCCGGCGCGGTCGCCGCGGTGCTGGACTCGGTGCGGGAACAGGCCAAGGACAGCCGGATCATCGTGGTGCTGGGCTGCGGCGGTGATCGGGACAGCGCCAAACGCGCGCTGATGGGCGAGGCCGCCACTCGCCGGGCCGAGCTGACCATCGTCACCGACGACAACCCGCGCACCGAGGACCCGGCCGCGATCAGGGCCGCCATGCGCGCCGGCGCGCTGGCCGTGCCCGAGGCCGAGCGTGGCGAGGTCATCGAGATCGGCGACCGCGGCGCCGCCATCCGCGAGGCCGTGCGCCGCGCGGGTCCCGGTGACGTGGTGGTCGTGGCGGGCAAGGGCCACGAGACCGGCCAGGAGATCAACGGCGTCGTGCAGCCCTTCGACGACCGGCAGGTGCTGTCCGGGGCGATCGACGCGCAACTGTCCGGCAACCCCGGTGGCGCTCCAGGCGTCCACCACACGGAGGGTTCATGATTCCGCTCAGCCTGGCCGAGATCGCCGCGGCGGTCGGCGGGCGCCTGCACCGCACCGATGGCAGCCCACTGGTCACCGGCAGCGTCGAGTTCGACTCGCGCAACCTGACCGAGGGCGGCCTGTTCCTGGCCCTGCCCGGACTGAAGGTGGACGGCCACGACTACGCCGCCGCCGCGATCCAGGCCGGCGCGGCGGGCGTGCTGGCCGCGCGGGAGGTCGACGCGCCCGCGGTGATCGTGCCGCCGGTCAGTGAGGCCAACCGGGGTTCGGTGGCGCTGACCGGCGACACCGACGGCTCCGGCGCCGCGGTGCTGGCCGCGCTCGGCAAGCTGGCCCGGCTCACCGTGGACACGCTGGCGCCCAAGGGACTCACCGTCGTGGGCATCACCGGGTCCTCCGGCAAGACCTCCACCAAGGACCTCATCGCCCAGGTGGTCGAGCCGATGGGCCCGACGGTCGCGCCGCCCGGCTCGTTCAACAACGAGCTGGGCCACCCGTGGACCGTGCTGCGCGCCGACGCCGACACCCGCTTCCTGGTGCTGGAACTCTCCGCGCGCGGGGTGGGCCACATCGGCCAGCTCTGCCAGACCGCGCCGCCCCGGATCGGGGTGGTGATCAACGTCGGCACCGCGCACCTGGGCGAGTTCGGCTCCCAGGAGGCGGTCGCCCAGACCAAGGGTGAGCTGGCCGAATCCCTGCCCTCGGCGGCGGAGGGCGGCGTGGCCATCCTCAACGCCGACGACCCGCTGGTCGCCGCGATGGCGCGGCGCAGCAAAGCCAAGATCGTCTTCTTCGGGACCGACCCGAAAGCCACCGTGCGCGCCGCGGACGTCGACCTCGACGAGCAGGCCAGGGCCACCTTCCGCCTGGTCACCCCAGCCGGGGAAGCCGAGGTCAAGCTCGGTCTGCACGGCGCGCACCACGTGTCCAACGCGCTGGCCGCGGCCGCGGTCGCGCTGGAACTGGGCGCCACGCCCGCGGAGGTCGCCGACCGGCTCTCCGCGGCGCGACGGGTCTCCGCCCGCCGCATGGAGGTCACCACCCGCGCCGACGGCGTCACGGTGGTCAACGATTCGTACAACGCCAACCCGGAGTCGGTGCGCGCCGCGCTCAAGACCCTGGCCGCCATGAGTCGCACCGAGCCCCGCCGCCGCAGTTGGGCCGTGCTCGGCGTGATGGGGGAGCTGGGCGAGGACAGCATCGCCGCGCACGACTCGATCGGCCGCTACGCGGTCCGGCTCGACGTCAACCGGCTCGTCGTGGTCGGCGAGCAGGCGGGCGCGATGCATCAGGGCGCGTACCTCGAAGGATCATGGGGAGAGGAGTCCGTACTCGTGCCGGACGTCGAAGCCGCCATCGCGCTGCTGCGCGATCAGGTGCGGCCAGGGGACGTCGTGCTGGTCAAGGCCAGCAAGGTGGCCGCGCTGTGGCGGGTCGCCGACGCGTTGCTGCAGGGCGGTGACACCGCGTGAAAGGCATTCTCGTCGCGGGCGCGATCGCGCTCATGGTCTCCATCCTGCTCACCCCCTACCTGGTCAAGGTCTTCTCCCGGCAGGGATTCGGCCAGGAGATCAGGGAGGAGGGTCCCCAGCACCACAAGACCAAGCGCGGCACGCCCACCATGGGCGGCATCGCGATCCTGGTGGCCATGTGGGCCGGTTACGGCACCAGCCACCTGTTCGTCTACCTGACCAGGGGCGCCGGGGACCAGGTCGGTCCGACCGCCTCCGGCATGCTGGTGCTGTTCCTGACCACCGGCCTGGGCCTGGTCGGCTTCCTGGACGACTTCATCAAGATCCGCAAGGCCCGCAACCTGGGCCTGTCCGGCACCGCGAAGATCGTCGGCCAGGTGCTGACCGCGACCATCTTCGGCTACCTGGTGCTGCAGTTCCCGGACGCCAGCGACTACCACCTCACCCCTGCCTCGGTGAACCTGTCCTTCGTCCGGGACATCTCGATCATCTCCTTCGGCGCCATCGGGTTCATCATCTTCTGCAACCTGCTGGTGGCCGGCTGGTCCAACGCGGTCAACCTGACCGACGGCCTGGACGGCCTGGCCGCCGGCACCGCGGCGATGGTGCTGGGCACCTACGTGGTCATCTCGTTCTGGCAGTTCCGGCTGGACTGCTCCGAGCGGCTCAACCCGGCCTGCTACTACGTCCGGGACCCCCTGGACCTGGCGATCGTGGCGGCCGCGGCGATGGCGGGCTGCGTCGGCTTCCTGTGGTGGAACGCGGCCCCGGCCAAGATCTTCATGGGTGACACCGGATCGCTGGCCCTGGGCGGCCTGGTCGCGGGTCTGTCCATCGTGACCCGCACCGAACTGCTGATGTTCGTCGTCGGTGGCCTGTTCGTGGTCGAGGTGCTCTCGGTGAGCCTGCAGATCCTGGTCTTCCGCACCACCAAACGAAGACTGTTCCGGATGGCGCCCTTCCACCACCACTTCGAGCTGGCCGGCTGGGCGGAAACCACGGTGATCATCAGATTCTGGCTGCTCGGCGGCATCTGCTGCATGATCGGCCTGGGTCTGTTCTACAGCGAGTGGCTGGCCTCGGGCGGATGAGCCAGTCCCAGTTCGCCGGCGCCTCGGTCCTCGTCGCGGGGGCCGGGGTGTCCGGTCTGTCCGCCGCCCAGGCCCTGGCCGACCTCGGCGCCAAGGTCACCGTCACCGACGGCAACGAGTCGCGACTGGCCTCGATCACCGAGTACGCCACCGCGCTGTCGCTCACCGAGCCGCCGCCGGGCACCGACCTGGTGGTCACCAGCCCCGGCTGGCGGCCGGAAACCCCGCTGCTGGCCGCCGCGACCGCCGCGGGCATCGAGGTCATCGGCGAGGTCGAACTGGCCTGGCGGCTCGACCAGGAATCGGCGGACGGGCCGAGGGCCTGGCTGGTGGTCACCGGCACCAACGGCAAGACCACCACCATCGGCATGCTGGAACACATCCTGCGCGCCGCCGGGGCCGACGCGGTCGCCTGCGGCAACGTCGGCCTGCCTGTGGTGGACGCGGTCCGCGCCGGGCACCGGGTCCTGGCGGTGGAACTGTCCAGCTTCCAGCTGCACTGGTCGCCCTCGGTGCGGCCCAGCGCGGGCGCGCTGCTCAACATCGCCGAGGACCACCTGGACTGGCACGGCTCCCTGGCGGCCTACGCGCGGGCCAAGGCCGCCGTGCTCACCGGCGAGGTGGCCATCGGCAACCTGGACGACCCCCTCGTCGCCGAGCTGCTGGCCGCGTCCCCGGCGCCGCGCAAGATCGGCGTCACACTGGGCGAACCGCAGCCCGGCCAGTTCGGCATCACCGGCGGCAACCTGGTGGACCGGGTGCGGGAGGCGGTGCTCGCCGAGGCCGCCGCGATCCGTCCCGCCGGACCACCCGGACTCGCCGACGCCCTGGTCGCCGCCGCCCTGGCTCGCGCGCACGGCGTCTCCGCCGACGCCGTCCGGGACGGCCTGGCCAGTTTCCAGCCCATCGCGCACCGGGCCAGCCCGGTCGCCGAGGTCGACGGCGTGCGCTACATCGACGACTCCAAGGCCACCAACCCGCACGCCGCCGCCTCCTCCCTGCGTGCCCACGACCGGGTGATCTGGGTGGCAGGCGGACTGCTCAAGGGCGCCTCGGTGGAGGACCTGGTGGCCGAGGCCGCGCCGCGACTGGCCGGGGTGGTGCTGATCGGCCAGGACAAGGACGTGATCGCCGCCGCGCTGGCGCGACACGCGCCCGAGGTCCCCGTGCACACGGTGCCGGAGGGGGACGATAAGGCCATGGTGTCGGTGGTGAGAGCGGCGAGCGCAATGGCACGACCGGGTGATGTTGTGCTGCTGGCGCCCGCGGCTGCCTCCATGGACATGTTCACCGACTACACCCACCGCGGCCGCGCCTTCGCCCAAGCCGTCCGAGAGGTAACCCAGTCGTCAGAGGCTGGGTGAGGGCGGGATGCCGCGACGGACCCGCAGGACCGCCCGCGTCTCCTGGCGCTCGGCCCTCACCGCCTGGCTGAGCAGGCCACTGGCCGACTTCCACCTGGTGCTCGCGGTCTTCGGCCTGCTCACCATCCTCGGCCTGGTCATGGTGCTCTCCGCCTCGATCCCGGACAGCCTGAACAAGTTCAACTCCTCGTTCGTGATCTTCGCCAAGCAGCTCGTCTACGTCATCGTCGGCCTCGGGCTGTTCTGGATCGCGCTGCGACTACCGGCCAGAACCCTGCGCAGACTCAGCATCCCGGCCATGGTGATCAGCCTGCTGCTGCTCATCCTGGTGCTGGTGCCGGGCATCGGCGCCGAGATCAATAAGGCGCGTAGCTGGTTCAAGATCGGCCCGCTGTCCTTCCAGCCGGTGGAACCGGCCAAGGTCGCGCTGGTGCTCTGGGGCGCGCACGTGCTGGCCACCAAACGCGCCATGCTGCACCAGTGGCGGCACCTGCTGGTGCCACTGGTGCCCGCGGCGCTGATGATGTTCGCCCTGCTCATGCTGCAACCCGACCTGGGCTCCACCATCACCCTCGCGGTGATCGTGCTGTCCCTGCTCTGGTTCGCCGGCGCGCCACTGCGCCTGTTCGGCGTGATCGCCCTTGGCGCGGTCACCGGCGCCATCGTGCTGGCCATGACCGCGGCCTACCGGCTGGAACGGCTGACCTCCTTCTTCAACCCCGACGCCGACCCGACCGCCTCCTACCAGTCCAGGCAGGCGCTCTACGCCCTGGGCGACGGCGGCATCTTCGGCGTGGGGCTCGGCCAGGGCAAGGCCAAGTGGAGCTACCTGCCCAACGTGCACAACGACTTCATCTTCGCCGTGATCGGCGAGGAACTGGGCCTGATCGGCGCGCTGCTGGTGCTGGTGCTCTTCGGCCTGCTCGCCTACGTCGGCCTGCGCATCTCCCAGCGCAACACCGACCCGTGGATCCGGCTGGTCTCCTCCACCCTGACCGTGTGGCTGGTGGCCCAGGCCGCGATCAACATCGGCTACGTGGTCACGCTGCTCCCGGTCACCGGGCTGACGCTGCCGATGATCTCCTCCGGCGGCACCTCAGCCGCGGTGACCATGCTGGTCTTCGGCATCCTGGCCAACAACGCCCGGCACGAGCCGGAGGCCGTGGCCGCGTTGCGCACCCTCGGCCCCGGCCGGGTCGGCAAACTGCTCCGGCTGCCCGCGCCCGAGCCCTACCGGCCACCGGCCAAACGCAAGCCGGTGCGCCCGTCCACCCCACCCCGCCAGGCCGGTCGGCCGGTGCGCGCGGCCGCCCACCAGGCCGCCTCGGCCCAGGACGACCGGCGGCGCACCCGGCGCGGCACCGGCAGCCCCGATCCCCGGCGCCGGGCAGGCTACCCGAACAGCCGCGAGGGCCGGATCCGCTGATCCCCGTGCCTGGGCGCGCTGCGTAGCGCCCCGGGCGCACGCAGTGTCACAGGCGGATTTTGTTACCCTCGCGGCCATCCGATCCCCCATGACGATGCCTGGGAATCCGGGCTGGAGGACTTCCGCAGTGTCTGGTGAAACCGTCCGAAGTGGACCCTGTGTCGTCGTCGCCGGAGGCGGCACCGCCGGGCACATCGAGCCCGCGCTGGCCCTGGCCGACGCGGTGCGCCGGATCCGCCCCGACGCGCGGATCATCGCGCTGGGCACCGAGCGGGGGCTGGAGAGCAAGATCGTGCCTGCCCGCGGCTACCAGCTGGAGCTGATCCCGCCGGTGCCGATGCCGCGCAAGCCCACCCCCGAGCTGCTCCGGCTGCCGCTGAAGGTCAGGGACGCGGTCCGCCGCACCCGCGAGGTCTTCGAGCGGCACGGCGCGGACGTGGTGGTCGGCTTCGGCGGCTACGTGGCCCTGCCCGCCTACCTGGCCGCCCGCGGCCGGGTGCCGATCGTGGTGCACGAGGCCAACGCGCGCACCGGCCTGGCCAACAAGGTCGGCGCCCGCTTCGCCGCCGCGGTGGCCGCCGCCGTGCCCGGCTCCGGCCTGCCCGGCGCCAAGGTCATCGGCATCCCGCTGCGCCAGTCCATCACCACCCTGGACCGGTTCGCGCTGCGCAACGAGGCCCGCCGCTTCTTCGGCCTGCACCCCACCGCCCCCTGCCTGCTGGTGGTCGGCGGCTCGCAGGGCGCGCAGTCGATCAACTCCGCGGTCTCGGCCGCGGCCGGGATGTTCGCCGCCGCGGGCATCGGCGTGCTGCACGCGCACGGGCCCAAGAACACCGTGGCCGTGCAGCAGGTGCCGCACGCCCCGGCCTACGTGCCGGTGCCCTACCTGGAGCGGATGGACCTGGCCTACGCCGCCGCCGACGTGGTGCTCTGCCGCTCCGGCGCGATGACCGTGGCCGAGGTCTCCGCACTGGGCCTGCCCGCGGTGTTCGTGCCGCTGCCGCACGGCAACGGCGAACAGGCGCTCAACGCCAACCCGGTGGTGGACAACGGCGGCGGCATCATCATCGCCGACGGCGAACTGACCGCCCAGCGGATCGGCGAGCAGGTCATCCCGATCCTGCGTGACCCGGAGCGGATGGCCAAGATGGGCGCGGCGGCCCAGTCCGGCGGGCACCGCGAGGCCGATGTGGTGCTGGCCCGCATGGTGCTGGACCTGGTGCGCCGGTGAGCGCCCCCGAGGTCGGCCCGCTGGACGAACGCCTGGCCCGCACCCACCTGGTGGGCATCGGCGGCGCCGGGATGAGCGGCATCGCCCGGATCCTGCTGGCCCGCGGCGCGCGGGTGTCCGGCTCGGACGCCAAGGACTCGCCCACCGTGCTCGCGCTGCGCGCCCAGGGCGCGGAGATCAGCGCCGGGCACGCGGCGGAGAACCTGGACCAGCTCGACGGCGGCCCCACCGCGGTGGTGGTCTCCACCGCGATCCGGCCGGACAACCCGGAGCTGGTGGCCGCGCGGGAACGCGGGATCACCGTGCTGCGCCGGGCCGAGGCGCTGGGCGCGCTGATGGCCGGGCACCGGGTGGCCTGCATCGCGGGCACCCACGGCAAGACCTCCACCACCTCCATGCTCACCGTGGCCCTGCAGCACTGCAGGCTGGACCCCTCCTTCGCCATCGGCGGCGACCTCAACGAGTCCGGCGCCAACGCCCACCATGGCAGCGGCGGCAGTTTTGTGGCCGAGGCCGATGAGTCCGACGGCTCGTTCCTGGTGTTCAGCCCATCGGTCGCGGTGGTCACCAACGTCGAGGCCGACCACCTGGACCACCACGGCACGGTCGAGGCCTACGTGGCGGTCTTCGACGAGTTCGTCGGCCGGATCGAACCCGGCGGCGTGCTCATCGCCAACGCCGACGACCCCGGCTCGGCCGCACTGGCCCAGCGCGCCGCCGCCCAGGGGGTGCGGGTGCTGCGCTACGGCCGCGCCGAGGGCGCCGACGCGCACCTGCTCGCGCACCGGCCCACCGCGGCCGGTGGCGAGGTGGAGCTGGCGCTGAACGGGGAGAAGATCACCGTCACGGTGGCCGTGCCCGGCGAGCACATGGCGGGCAACGCGGTCGCCGCGCTGCTGGCCGGACTCGAACTGGGCGCGCCGCTGGCCGGTCTGCTGGACGGGCTGGCCGCCTTCGGTGGCGTGCGCCGCCGGTTCGAGTTCAAGGGCCAGGCCGCCGGGGTGCGGGTCTACGACGACTACGCGCACCACCCCACCGAGGTCGACGCCCAGCTGCGCGCCGCCCGCCCGGTGGTCGGTGGCGCCGGCAGGCTGATCACCGTGTTCCAGCCGCACCTGTACTCGCGCACCAAGGCCTTCTGCGCCGAGTTCGCCCAGGCGCTGGCCCTGGCCGACGAGGTCGTGGTGCTCGACGTCTACGGGGCACGTGAGGAGCCGCAACCGGGCATCACCGGCGAGCTGGTGGCCGAGAACGTGCCGCTGCCGCCCGGCCGGGTGCACTACGAGTCCTCCTTCAGCCACGCGCCCAAGCTGGTGGCAGGCCTGGTCCGGCCCGGTGACCTGGTGATCACCATGGGCGCGGGCGATGTCACCATGCTCGGCCCGGAGATCCTGAGCGAGCTGGCCGGCGGCGAGGACGCCGGACGATGAGCGCGACGCCGCAGCGCGGCAGGCGGTACAGCGACCCGCGCCGGGCCGCCCGGCCGCGCCCGGCGTCGGTGCGCGGCCGCCGTCCGGCCGCGCGGCGGCGGGTGGCCAAACTCCGCAGGCTGCTGCGGCCCTGGGTGCTCATGTCCGCGGTGACCGTGCTGGTCGGACTCGGGTACGTGCTCTATTACACCGGGCTGTTCGCGGTCAGGGAGGTGCGCTTCGAGGGCCTCAAGGCGCTCAGCGCCGAGGACATCCGCACCGCGGCAGGCGTGCCCGACGGCACCCCGCTGCTGCAGGTGGACACCGAGGAGGTGGCGGCCCGGATCGGCGCCGTGCCCAGGGTGTTCACCGTGCGGGTGGAACGCTCCTTCCCGAGCAGCCTGGTGGTCACCGTGGACGAGCGCAGCCCGGTGGCGGTCTTCGAGGGCGCCGAGGGCCCGCAGCTGGTGGACAGCACCGGCCGGGCCTACGCCACCGTGCCCAAACCACCGGACGGCCTGCCCGCGCTCAAGGTGCGCAGCGCCGCGCCGGACGATCCGGCCGCCAAGGCCGCGGTGGACGTGCTCGCCGCGGTGCCGGAGAAACTGCGGCCGGAGGTGCTGGAGGTCGCCGCCGAGGTGCCCGGCGACGTCCGGCTGAAGCTGACCGGCGGCCGCGAGGTCCGCTGGGGCAGCACCGCCGACTCCGACCGCAAGGCACTGGTCCTGGAGCCGTTGCTGGGCAGGCCAGGGAAAATATTCAACATCTCCAGCCCCGACCTGCCTACTGTCGTCTGATGACCGAGCAGAAGATCGACACCCGGCCCGAGCCACCGCTGGCCGCGGACGAACGCGCCACCCTGTCCGGCTTCCTCGACTTCCTGCGCGCCACCGTGGTCCTCAAGGCCACCGGACTGTCCGAAGTGGACGCTCGAAAGTCGTTGATCCCCAGCTCGCCGCTGATGACCGTGGTCGGACTGCTCAGCCATCTGCGCTGGGTGGAATGGGCCTGGTTCAGCAACCGGGTGGACGAGCAGCCCGGCGAACCGCCCTGGTACGGCGGCGACGAGGAGGCGGAGTTCAAGGTCCCCGCCGAGCAGTCGCTGGCCGATGTCATCGCCGAGTACGAGCGGGAATGCGCGGCCAGCCGGGAGATCCTGGCCCGAAAGGACCTGTCGGCGACATTCGCTCATCCGCGACTCGGTACCGTATCCGTGCGCTGGGTGCTGACCCACATGATCGAGGAGACCGGACGCCATGCCGGTCACCTCGACCTTATCCGCGAGCTGCTCGACGGTGTGACCGGAGAGTGACGGACAGTGGGGACGTGCCCACGGCTTTCCGCCGTGGGTTACGTGTGCGGGTTCACTCGGCGTGGCTGCTGGACGGAGAACACCGACGGTGCATAACGTCCCGTTCGATGGTCAGGGGTTGACATAACTCTCAACCGACAGTTGAGGCTGAGGGTTTCGAGACGGGGCTGGCGCCGGGTGGCGACGGTCCAGACCCGCGAGCCACAGCACTGGAACACACAGCCACGATCAGGAAGGCGGACCCGATGACGCCCCCGCACAACTACCTCGCGGTGATCAAGGTCGTCGGAATCGGCGGCGGCGGCGTCAACGCGGTGAACCGCATGATCGAGGTTGGGCTCAAGGGAGTCGAGTTCATCGCGGTGAACACCGACGCCCAGGCACTGCTGATGTCCGACGCCGACGTGAAGCTCGACATCGGCCGCGAGTTGACCCGCGGTCTCGGCGCCGGCGCGAATCCCGAGGTCGGCCAGCGCGCCGCCGAGGATCACCGCGAAGAGATCGAAGAGGTCATCAAGGGCGCCGACATGGTCTTCGTGACCGCGGGTGAGGGCGGTGGCACGGGCACCGGCGGCGCGCCGGTGGTCGCCTCGATCGCCCGCAAGCTCGGCGCGCTGACCATCGGCGTGGTCACCCGCCCGTTCTCCTTCGAGGGCAAGCGCCGGGCCAAGCAGGCCGAGGACGGCATCCAGGCACTGCGTAACGAGTGCGACACCTTGATCGTCATCCCGAACGACCGGCTGCTCCAGCTCGGTGACATCGGCGTCAGCCTGATGGACGCCTTCCGCTCCGCCGACGAGGTCCTGCTCTCCGGTGTGCAGGGCATCACCGACCTGATCACCACCCCCGGTCTGATCAACCTGGACTTCGCCGACGTCAAGAGCGTCATGTCCGGTGCGGGCAGCGCCCTGATGGGCATCGGCTCGGCCCGCGGCGAGGGCCGCGCGGTCCAGGCAGCGGGCAAGGCGATCAACTCGCCGCTGCTGGAAGCCTCCATGGAAGGCGCGCACGGCGTGCTGCTCTCCATCGCCGGCGGCTCCGACCTGGGCCTGTTCGAGATCAACGAGGCCGCGTCCCTGGTCCAGGAAGCCGCGCACCCCGAAGCCAACATCATCTTCGGCACGGTGATCGACGACTCCCTCGGCGACGAGGTCCGCGTGACGGTAATAGCGGCCGGGTTCGACGCAGGCATCCCCACGCACAAGAAGCTGGAACCGGCCCCGGTCAGCTCCCGCGCCCCGGTCGCCCCCGCCACCGCGGGCCAGCTCGGCGGCGCCCCCCAGCAGCCCGAGCAGCCGCCGCAGCCCGCCCCCCAGCCCCAGCCCACCTACCAGCCCGCGCCGCAGCCGCACACGAGCTACCAGCCCGCCCCGCAGCCGCAGCCCGCGCCCCAGCCGGCCGTCCAGCAACCCCCGGCCCCTCAGCCCCACCAGCAGCAGCCGGCCAACCCCATGAACCCGCTTCCCCCACGCACCGGCGTGCACGGCCTCCCCCCGGTCAACTCCGGCCTCGGCGGCGGCCTCCCGTCCCGCTCAGTCCCGGTAACCGACGAGCCCGACGACGACGAAGTGGACGTCCCCCCCTTCATGCGCCGCTGACCCCCAACCACCGAAAGGGCCGCCCCCCGGGGCGGCCCTTTCGTTTGCCCGCGACCCGCGTGTTGGCCGTTGTCGTACGCCACGTTGGCCGTTGTGGACGGCCCAGGCGGCGACCATCGGGAGCAGGCGGGCAAAGCCCGAGGCCGGGCGGCCGGGCGGTTTCGGGACACCGCGCCCGGGCGAAGCCCGCAACAGGCGGCGGGGCTGGCTTTTCGAAAACCTTCCCTGAGCGGTTCCCCATCCTCGTCAGCCTGGAGAGGACACACCGCATCCCAGCCAGCGGCCCCGCAACCTGCCGCCGCCCTAGCTTCCCAACGCGACCGGGCCGCTGGCTGGGATGTGGTTTGGTATCGGAGGGCTGGCGGGGATGGGGAACCGCACACGAGCACTGCTCTTTGCTCTTCAGTTCTTCCCCCCATCCTTTGATTCCTGCCCGTCCGGCGAGGACGCCCTTGATCTTCGCTCTTGACTTTCAAACCCGAAGATCAAAAAAGGATGGCCTCGCCGGCCGGGCAGACCACCGGAGGGGTGGGGCAGATCAAGAGCCGGGATGAGCGGGTTGCGGGGCGGGGTTTGGGCTGCCGGGGCCGGTTCCAGCGTGGCTCCGAGGGCTCGCGTGTTCTCCGCACGGCCTTCCGCCAGCTAACCACACCCCGATGAGCGGCCCCCGTCGCGTTGGGTTGGCCGGGCGGCGGTTTGTGTTGCGGGGGCCACTCCTCGGGGTGTGGTCTGCATGCTCCAGGCCGTACGGAGAACACGCGAGAGCCTTCGTCGTGGGGTTTTCACCCCCACCCCTTGCCCGCCCGCCCCATAACGGCCAACGTGCCGTCCGCAACGGCCAACACCCCGTACAACAACGGCCAACACACCGCCCACAACGGCCAACACTCCGTGCGGGGTGTGTGGGTGGGCGCGCTAACGTTCGGGACGTGCGCATTCGTCGTGTCATCACCACGCGCGCGGGCGGATCCTCGCGTGCGCCGTACGAGTCGTTCAACCTCGGCGATCATGTTGGGGACGCCGCCGAGGCGGTGAGCGCCAACCGTAAGCGGCTCGCCGAGGGCATCGGGCTTGGCGAGGACCGGCTGGCCTGGATGGAACAGGTGCATGGCCGCACCGTGACCACCGTGGCCGGTCCCCAGGGCAGCCCGGCCGAGGCCACTGACGCCCTTGTCACCGCGGAGCGGGGACTCGCCCTGGTCGCGCTGACCGCGGACTGCGTCCCGGTGTTGCTCGGCGATGCCGAAGCGGGCGTCGTGGCCGCGGTGCACGCGGGCCGGGTCGGCGCTCGGGTCGGCGTGGTGCCTGCCGCGTTGCGGGCCATGGACGCCGCAGGGGCGCGGATCGACCGGGTCGAGGCGTTGCTCGGGCCCTCGGTCTGCGGGGAGTGCTACGAGGTGCCGCAGGCGATGCAGGACGATGTCGGGGCGCACCTGCCCGGTTCGGCCTGCCGGACGCGCAAGGGCACCCCGGGGCTGGACCTGCGTGCGGGGCTCTGGCAGCAGCTCGCCGACGCGGGCGTGGCCAAGATCGGACTCGATCCGCGCTGCACGGTCGAGGACAAGACCCTGTTCAGCCACCGCCGCGACGGCAACACCGGCCGCCTCGCCTCGGTCGTCTGGGTGGAGGCGTGATGACCGGCGAGCTGACCAGGGAGCAGCGGCGGGCCGAGCTGGCCGCCGCGCTGACCGAGATCCGGGAGCGCATCGACGCGGCCTGTGCCAAGGCGGGGCGGGACCCGGACGAGGTCCAGCTGCTGCCGATCACCAAGAACTTCCCGGCCTCGGACGCGGCTCTGCTGGCCGAGCTGGGCCTGACCGAGTTCGGCGAGTCCCGCGAGCAGGAAGCCGCCGCCAAGGCCGCCGAACTCGCCGCGGCGGGCATCCACCCGCGCTGGCACCTCATCGGGCGGCTCCAGCGCAACAAGTCACGCGCTGTGTTGCGCTGGGCCGGCGTAGTCCAGACGGTGGACAGCGTCCGGCTGGCCGAGGCCCTCGCCGGCGCGGTCGCCAAGGCCCGTGCCGAGGGGGAGCGGGAGGCCCCCCTGGACGTGCTCGTGCAACTGAGCCTGGACGGTGATCCACACCGCGGCGGGGTTCCGCAAGATCAACTCGCTGAGTTGGTGGCAAAGATCACGCGATCGGGTGAACTGAGCCTGAAAGGTGTGATGGCCGTCGCACCCCTAGGTAGTAATCCCCATGACGCTTTCGGGGAACTCGCTGAGGTGTCCGCGCGTCTAAGGGACGAGCATCCAGGTGCCGTCATGGTGTCCGCGGGCATGAGCGGGGACTTGGAAGCGGCGATTGACCACGGCTCGACCTGTGTGCGTGTCGGAACCTCGTTGCTCGGCGGACGGCGGCTAACCTCGCCCTAAGCCGTGGAAGCGGAGGCCACGGTGGGTGAGGTCGACCAGAAGTAGGAAGGGCTGGCGATGAGCGCGCTCCAGAAGCTGAAGGCCTACTTCGGAATGGTCCCCGCCGACGAAGTCGACCGGTACGCCGCCGAAGAGGACGACCGCTACCGCGGCCGCAGCCGCGAGTACGCGGACGGATACGGCGACCGGGACTACGACGACCGCCGCTACGCCGACGCCGAGTACGAGTCCTACCCCGAGCGGGGCTCGCGCAGGCGCCGGTTCGGCACCTACCGGCCGGAACTGGTCGAGGACGTCGACGACTACGAGCCAGAGCCGGAGCCCGCGCGCACGCGCAGGCCCTGGGCGGCCGCCACGTCGGCGGCAAGCCTCTCCAGCACCCCCCAGACCCGCGGCGCGCTCGCCGTGGACTCACAGGTCCAGCACGAGCCCGCACCGCGGACCCGTGCGGTCATCGAGCACCCCTCGCACCCGCTCAGCCGGATCACCACCCTGGCCCCGCGCAGCTACCTGGAGGCGCGGACCATCGGCGAGCACTACCGCGAGGGCACCCCGGTGATCATCAATCTGACCGGGATGGCGGACGCCGACGCGCGCCGTCTG
Organism: Crossiella sp. CA198; assembly: GCF_052078295.1. Classification (NCBI taxonomy): domain Bacteria; kingdom Bacillati; phylum Actinomycetota; class Actinomycetes; order Pseudonocardiales; family Pseudonocardiaceae; genus Crossiella; species Crossiella sp. CA198. The sequence goes on along the minus strand of NZ_JBQJIM010000018.1, from coordinate 205,970 downwards.
GTCGACTTCGCCGCCGGTCTGGCCTTCGCGCTGCGCGGCGACATCGACAAGGTCACGAACAAGGTGTTCCTTCTCTCACCCCCCAACGTCGACGTCACCGCGGAGGACCGCAGGCGCCTGGCGGAGGGTGGCTACTTCAGTCAGAGCTAGAAAGTGGCAGAGTGGAGGCGTGCTACCGGTCTGGGTCGTCGCCTATTACCTGCTGTTCGCCTTCTGGCTGTTCCTGACCGCCAGGGTGATCGTCGAGCTTGTCCGATCGTTCGCCAGGGACTGGCGGCCGGCGGGCGGGGTTGCGGTGACGCTGGAGACCATCTACACAGTGACCGACCCCCCGGTCTCACTGGCCCGTCGGGTGATCCCGATGGTGCGAATCGGGGGCATCGGACTGGACTTGTCGATTATGGTGCTGCTGCTGGTCGTGTTCATCCTGATGCGACTGGTGCCGATCTCGTGACGGGGACCGGGATCGAAAGGCAGCCCCGAGTGCGTGAGGTGATCTGATGGGCTTGACCCCCGCCGACGTTCATAATGTGGCGTTCAGCAAGCCGCCGATAGGCAAGCGGGGCTACAACGAGGACGAGGTTGACGCCTTCCTCGACCTCATCGAGGCCGAGCTGGCAAGGCTGATCGAGGAGAACAACGACCTGCGTCAGCAGGTCGAACAGCTCGACAGTCAACTCGGCAACGCCCGCGTTGAGCTTGAGGACGCACGGAACAAGACTGTCGCGGGCGGGCACTCCCCGGTCCGCGCGGTCGACGAGCCGCGCCGCCTCACCCCCGTGCCCCCGCCCAGCGTGATGGAGCAGACCTCCCCCGGAGGCGACCACCACGTGCAGGCCGCCAAGGTCCTGGGCCTGGCCCAGGAGATGGCCGACCGGCTCACCGGTGAGGCCAAGGCGGAGTCCGACGGCATGCTCTCGGAGGCCCGGACCAAGTCCGAGCAGCTTCTGTCCGAGGCTCGTGCCAAGGCGGACAGCATGGTCAACGAGGCGCGCACGCGTGCCGAGACCATGCTCAACGACGCGCGCACCCGCGCGGAGACCCTGGAGCGTCAGGCCAGGGAGAAGGCCGCGGCCCTGGAACGGGACGCCCAGCGCAAGCACACCGAGGTGATGGGCTCCATCACCCAGGAGAAGAACGCGCTGGAGAAGAAGCTCGACACGCTGCGCACCTTCGAGCGTGAGTACCGCACCAGGTTGAAGACCTTCCTGGAGTCCCGCCTGCAGGAACTGATCGACCAGGGTTCCGCGGCCCCCGCGGCGCCGACGGAGAGCCGGGCCAATCAGTCCGGTTACACCTTCGGCACCCGTGCGGCCGAGGCCGGCTGATCCCGGGCAGTAGGGAGTAGGTCAGGTGCTGTACCTGGTCCTGCTGCTGGTGCTGGCCGCCTTCGGGCTGCTGGTCACCGCCCTGGTCTCCGGGGTGACCGCCTGGGCGTGGGGTTCGGTCGTCGCGAGCGTGGCAGCCGCGCTGCTGCTGTTCGCGGACTGGTTCCTGCGCCGACGACGGGCGCTCGCCGCGGATCCGGACCCGGCTGCTGATGGGGAAGTCGGCCGTCCGGACGCTGGAGAACACACCGGGGCGGCTGGCGCCGCGCGGGAGAAGGTCGTAACCGGGCATGAGGACGACGAGGACGCCGGGGATGCCACTGCGAAGGTGGCATCCCCGGCTGAGCCGTCCACAGGCCCTGGCGCGTCCACGGGCGCGCCGGGCGAGGAGGACACCGACGCGGCCGATCTGCTGATCGTCGCGGCGCTGGAGTCCGAGGTCCGGGTGGTCGACGAGCACCCGCGCTACCACCTGGCCGAGTGCACCTGGCTGACCGGCTCGGCCACCTTGCGGCTGCCCGTGCGCGAAGCCCGCGAACTGGGCTTCACCCCCTGCGGGCGCTGCGGGCCGGACCGCAGCCTGGCGGCAGCACACCGGGCCGATCGCGCCCGCTGAGCCCACCGCATCGTCCAAGTCACACCCGCCTGATCAATCTCAAGTTGCCTAAGTAGTACCAACTCACCCACAGTGACCCCATTCGGGGGAGCACAACGGGTTTGGCAACCTGTATGGCCTAGCGTTCCGGCCCGAGGCGGGTGGCTGGGATCCGATTTGCCCGTCGAGTTACCCTTGACACACAGGCGCCGATCCGGACATCACCGGGGAGCCTCCGGAAGAACGGGCGGTCCGCCGCCTCAGTAGAACCGGACGGGACGGCCCGTCACAGCCGATAACGAGAGGCCGGTTCGCCAGGGAGCAGTCCCCGGTGGCCGGCAAGCGGGGTGGTACCGCGGAGCGCCGGCGACGGCGCGTCGTCCCCGTGTGGGCGTGAGCCCGTACGAGCCGACGACCGCACGCGAGGAGCATCCCCGTCATGGCCTACCCCAAGGTCGAACTCGACAGCGCGGCCGGCGTGCCAGCCCAGCCGTCCTTCCCGGTGCTGGAACAGGACGTGCTGGCCTACTGGGCCGCCGACCGGACCTTCGAGGCGAGCATCGAGAACCGCCCGGCCGGGGACGAGGGCCGCAACGAGTTCGTCTTCTACGACGGCCCGCCCTTCGCCAACGGCCTGCCGCACTACGGCCACCTGCTCACCGGCTACGTCAAGGACGTGGTGCCGCGCTACCAGACCATGCTGGGCCGCCGGGTCGAGCGCCGCTTCGGCTGGGACTGCCACGGCATGCCCGCGGAGTTCGCGGTGGAGAAGGAACTCGGCATCACGCACAAGTCCGAGATCGAGCAGCTCGGCATCGACAAGTTCAACGAGGCCTGCCGCGCCTCGGTGCTGCAGTTCACCGGCGACTGGCGGGACTACGTCACCCGGCAGGCCCGCTGGGTGGACTTCGACAACGACTACAAGACCCTGGACCTCCCCTACATGGAGAGCGTCATGTGGGCCTTCAAGTCGCTGTGGGACAAGGGCCTGGTCTACGAGGGCTTCCGGGTGCTCTGGTACTGCTGGCGCTGCGAGACGCCGCTGTCCAACACCGAGACCAAGATGGACGACGTCTACCGCGACCGGCAGGACCCCGCGGTCACCGTCGGCATGCGGCTGGAGACCGGCGAGCTGGCCCTGGTGTGGACGACCACGCCGTGGACGCTGCCGAGCAACCTGGCCATGGCCGTGCACCCCGAGGTCGACTACGTGACCGTCGAGCACGAGGGCGAGCGGTACCTGCTGGCCGAGGCCCGCTTGGCCGCCTACGCCCGCGAGCTGGGCGAGGACGCGGCCGAGCACGTGGTGGCCCGGTACAAGGGCGCTGACCTGGTCGGCCGGAAGTACACGCCGGTGTTCCCGTTCTTCGCCGGGCGCGAGCGCGCGCACCAGGTGCTGGCCGCCGACTACGTCACCACCGAGGACGGCACCGGCGTCGTGCACATCGCGCCCGCCTTCGGTGAGGAGGACAAGCTCGTCACCGACGCCGCCGGGATCGAGGCGGTGGTGCCGGTGAACAGCCGCGGCGAGTTCACCAGCGAGGTCCCGCCGTATCAGGGCCAGCACGTCTTCGAGTCGAACAAGGCGATCATCCGCGACCTCAAGGCAGCCGGGGTGCTGCTGCGGCACGAGACCTACAACCACCCCTACCCGCACTGCTGGCGCTGCGAGAGCCCGCTCATCCAGCGCGCGGTGTCCTCATGGTTCGTCGCGGTCAGCCAGTTCAAGGACCGGATGGTCGAGCTGAACCAGCAGATCAACTGGGTGCCTGGGCACATCAAGGACGGCCAGTTCGGCAAGTGGCTGGAGAACGCCCGCGACTGGTCGATCTCCCGCAACCGGTTCTGGGGCTCGCCGATCCCGGTGTGGACCTCCGACGACCCGGCCTACCCCCGGGTGGACGTCTACGGCTCGCTGGACGAGCTGGCGCGCGATTTCGGCGTGCGCCCGGACGACCTGCACCGGCCGGTGGTCGACGACCTGGTCCGGCCCAACCCGGACGACCCCACCGGCAAGTCGATGATGCGCCGGGTGCCCGAGGTGCTGGACTGCTGGTTCGAGTCCGGCTCGATGTCCTTCGCCCAGGTGCACTACCCGTTCGAGAACGCCGAGTGGTTCGACAACCACTACCCCGGCGACTTCATCGTCGAGTACACCGCGCAGACCCGCGGCTGGTTCTACACCATGCACGTGCTGGCCACCGCGCTGTTCGACCGGCCGGCCTTCCGCAACTGCCTGGTGCACGGCACCGTGCTGGGCGACGACGGCCAGAAGATGTCCAAGTCGAAGCAGAACTACCCGGACGTCCGGGAGGTCTTCGACCGCGACGGCAGCGACGCCATGCGCTGGTTCCTGCTGGCCAGCCCGGTCTCCCGCGGCGGCGACCTGAGCGTGACCGAACGCGGCATCCGGGACGCGGTCCGCCAGGCCGTGCTGCCGCTGTGGAACTCCTGGTACTTCCTCTCCCTCTACGCCAACGCGGCCGGGGTCGAAGGCACCTGGCGGGTCGACAGCGAGCACGTGCTGGACCGGTACGTGCTGGCCAAGACACACGACCTGGTGCGCTCGGTGCGCGGCGGGCTCGACGGCTACGACCTGTCCACCGCGCACCAGGCGGTCCGGGAATTCCTGGAGGTGCTGACCAACTGGTACGTGCGCCGCTCCCGGGAACGGTTCTGGGCAGGCGAACAGGACGCGGTCGACACCCTGCACACCGTGCTCGAAGTGGTCTGCCGGGTGGTCGCGCCGCTGCTGCCACTGACCAGCGAGGCGGTCTGGCGCGGCCTGACCGGGGACCGCTCGGTACACCTCACCGACTACCCCGCCCTCGCCGACCTGCCAGCCGACGACAAGCTGGTAGCAGCCATGGACGAGGTGCGGCAGGTCTGCTCCACCGCGCTGTCCCTGCGCAAGGCCAACAAGCTGCGGGTCCGGCTGCCGCTGGCCAAGCTCGTGGTGGCCGCGCCCTACGCCGACGACCTGGCCCCGTTCAAGGAACTGATCCGGGACGAGGTCAACGTCAAGGACGTGGTGCTGACCACCGACGTGGCCGCGCACGGCCGGGTCGAACTGGCCGTCAACGCCCGCGTCTGCGGCCCCCGGCTGGGCAAGGACGTGCAGAAGGTGATCAAGGCGGTCAAGGCGGGGGAATGGAGCACCAGTGCGACCGGCGCGGTGATCGCGGCCGGGATCGAACTGCTGCCTGCCGAGTACGAACAGCGGCTGGTCTCCGCCGACCCCGGCGCGGCGGCCGCGCTGCCCGGCGGCTCCGGCCTGGTCGTGCTCGACACCGAGGTGACCGAGGACCTCTCCGCCGAGGGCCTGGCCCGCGACCTGGTCCGGGTGATCCAGCAGGCCCGCCGCGAGGCCGGGCTGGCGGTCTCCGACCGGATCGCGCTGACCGTGGAGGTCCCGGCCGAGGTGATCCCGGCGGTCACCGCGTTCGTCGAGTTCATCACCACGGAGACCCTCGCGCTGTCACTGACCCACGGACCGGCGGGCGACGGCGGATTCGCGGGCAGCGTGGGTGAGGGCACTGCGGTGAAGGTCGCCGTCGCGAAGTCCTGATGGTGCTTGGCAGGCACGGCCATACGCTACCGTATGGTCGTGCCAGCCAAGATCAGGAAGACCCGCGCCGACTGGACCGCCGCCGCGCTCACCGCGCTGGCCGAAGGCGGCCTGGCCGCGGTGGCCATCGAACCCCTGGCCGCCAGGGTCGGCGCCACCAAGGGCAGCGCCTACTGGCACTTCGCCAACCGGGAGGCGCTGCTGGTGGCCACCCTGGCGCGCTGGGAGCAGGAACACACCGAAGCCGTGATCACGTTGGCGGAACAGGAACCTGACCCCGCCCGGCGGCTCCGGCTGCTCTTCGCCAGCGTGCTGGACCACCCGTGCGGCAACGCGGTCGAGCTGGCCCTGCTCGCCGCGGGCGAGGATCCGGTGATCCGGCCGGTGCTGGACCGGGTCACCCAGCGCCGGATCGCTTATCTGACAACACTTTTCGGCCAGTGCGGCTTTGTGAAGGCAGAGGCGCGGCGGCGTGCGGTGCTGGCCTACAGCGCGTACCTGGGGCACGCACACCTGTTCCGGATGGCCCCGGCCGCGATGCCCAGCACGAAACAGCAGCGCCGCGCCCACCTGGACGAGTCGATGGCCGCGTTGCTCAGCAGGCAGAATTAGCCGGAGGTTTCCCGTGGTGTGGCCAAAACCGGCCGCCCGCAAGGGTTCCGGGTCGCCGTGAACCGGCCCAGGGTGATTCCCCAAGCTTATCCCGGCGAGCACCTCCGGGCATAGAGTCATGCATAATTCATCGCAATTACCGAAAAATCGGTGCTGAGCAGCCACAATGGACACAGCAGAGCCATAATCTGAGTCCGGAGGCGCCCTATGACCGACCTGACGACCGTGCTCGGAATCGGCGCCGGGGTACTCCTGGTGGCGGTGCTCGCCGTGCGCGTGTCCGTCCGGCTCGGTCTACCGTCTTTGTTGCTGTACCTGGGAATCGGGCTCGTCATCGGCGAGGCCGGGTTCGGCATCCAGTTCTCCGACGCCGGTCTCACCCAATCCCTCGGCATCGCCGCGCTGGTGCTGATCCTGGCCGAGGGCGGGCTCACCACCCGCTGGTCGGCGGTGAAACCCGCGCTGGGCCTGGGCATCGCACTGTCCACAGTGGCCGTTGGGGTGAGCATCCTGGTCACCGGCGGGCTGCTGCACTACATCCTGGACCTGGAGTGGCGCACCGCGTTGCTGTGGGGCGCGGTGCTTTCCTCCACCGACGCGGCCGCGGTGTTCAGCGTGCTGCGCGGGGTCGGGGTGAGCAAACGGCTCGCGGGCGCGCTGGAGCTGGAATCCGGGCTCAACGACGCGCCGGTGTTCCTGGCGGTGGTGTTGCTGGCGAGCACCGATCCGTTCACCTGGTGGACCCCGGCGCTGATGATCTACGAACTGGCCATGGGCGCGGCGGTGGGCATCGCGCTGGGCTGGCTGGGCGCGTTCGCGTTACGCCGGGCGGCCCTGCCCGCCACCGGTCTCTACCCACTGGCCACGGTCGGGGTGTGCGTGCTGGCCTACGCCGCCGCCCAGGGCGTGCACGGCGCGGGTCTGCTGTCGGCCTACGTGGCCGGGCTGGTGCTCGGCAACGCCCGGCTGCCACACCGCTCGGACACGCTCTCCTTCGCCGAGGGCCTGGGCTGGCTGGCCCAGATCGGCCTGTTCGTCCTGCTCGGCCTGTACGCCTCGCCGTCCCGGCTGCTGCACGTGCTGGTGCCCGCGCTGGTGGCCGGTGGCGTGCTGCTGCTGGTGGCCCGCCCGCTCTCGGTGTTCCTCGCCGCCACCCCGTTCCGGTTGCCCTGGCGGGAACAGACCTTCCTGGCCTGGTCCGGGTTGCGCGGCGCGGTGCCCATCGTGCTGGCCATGATCCCGGTGACCCAGGGCGTGGCGGGCGCGCAGACCCTGGTCGACGTGGTGTTCGTGCTGGTCGTGCTGCTCACCCTGATCCAGGGCAGCACCCTGCCCGCGCTGGCCCGCTGGCTGGGCCTGGTGCGCCGAGGGGAGATGCAGGAGGTCCAGGTCGACGCGGGCCCGCTGGACGAGCTGGGCGCGGAGCTGCTGCAGATCCGCATCCCCGAGGGCTCCAAGCTGCACGGCGTCTACGTCTCCGAACTGCGCCTGCCCGCGGGCGCCACGGTGAGCCTGGTGGTCCGCGCGGGCAAGGGCTTCACCCCGCAACCGGTCACCCGGCTCCAGTTCGACGACCAGCTGCTGGTGGTCAGCACCGAAACGGCCAGGGACGAGGCGGAGAAACGCATCCGCGCCATCGACCGCGCGGGCCGCTACGCCCACTGGCGCGGTGAACGCGGCGAGAGTTAGCCGGTGCAGTCGGTCGGCACCCATTCCGCGGTGACGTCGGCGGCGACCACCACGATCGTGCCGGTCACGCAGCCGAACTCGTGCCGCACGCCGTGCTCGTCGGGGAGCAGCTCGTCCAGCATCAGGTCCTTGGGCAGGGTGCCAGGCGGGTCCACGGTGTACTCGGTGACGCCGGTGTAGCGCAGCACCAGGTCGGCGTCGTGTTTCCAGCAGTTGTGCCGCAGTTCGAGGACGAGGTGGTCGCCTTCGGTGCGCGGTGCGGTGGGTTTGAGGTCCTTCACGCATCGCTTGCCGAAGAAGTCGTAGTGCCCAGGGTCGGTGGCGAAGGCCCGCGCGCCGGGTGGCAGGTCGGCGGCCAGGGTCGGCAGCACGGCCAGGTAGGCCTCCGGGTCGATCCAGGAGGAGCTGTCGTCCACGGGCACGATCACGTATTTCATCGCGTTCGAGTCTGCCACCTGCGCCAACCCGGTTTTCCGCCTAGCCCTCGGCGGGCCGTTCCCGCTCCGCGGCGATCCGCACCGCCCACTCCAGGAAACGGAGCGAGACCTCGCGAGATCGCTGAACTGGATGACCTCGATCTCCCGGCCGTCGAAGGTCGGCATGGCTCTCCTTGCTCCATTTGGCGGACATCGTTTGGGGCCTGACGGTCCGCGCCCAACTGGCTACCTTCATGAACTCCTTCACCCGAAAGGGTGCCCCCTGTAAGGAGTCAACATGTCGGGGAACCGCCGTTCCACCTGGTTGCTGGCCGCGGCCGCACTGCTCTCCGGTGGGCTGCTGCTCGCGCCTGCCGCGGTGGCCGCGCCGCTGGCCGACCCGGTGCTCTCGTTGCCGTTCGCCACCGGCCAGCACACCTATTCGGCCGGGGTGCACTCGGACAACGGGCAGAGCGGGGTCAAGAACGCCATCGACTTCTCGCCCAACGATGGCATCGCCCGGTCCGCCGCGGCGGGCACGGTGCGGATGCAGCGCTGTTCCGGCGGCGACTGGGTGACCGTGGATCACTCGGACGGGTGGCGTACCGGGTACTACCACCTGGAGGGCATCCAGGTTCAGGACGGGCAGTCCGTCTCGGCCGGGACGCCGCTGGGGCGTACGGGCAACGCGTTGCCGTGTGGTGGGTCCAGCTCGGGTGCGCATGTGCACTTCACGCTGTGGCAGCTCAACGCCGCGCCGAGCGTGAGCGCGGACTGGAGCGGGCTGTCCTATGACGAGGTGAGCACCCGGGTCGCGGACGAGGTCGGGGTGCCGGTGGATGGCAAGGTGCTCGGCGCGTGGCGGTTCCGGGCCGGGGCTCAGCAGTACTCCGGGCGCGCGGAGCGGGTCGGCGACGGGTTCAGCGTGACGTTGCCGGGGCGGTTCCAGGTCTGAGCGTGGTGACCGGGACGGCCCGTGGCTGGGCCGTCCCGGTGCTGTGCGTCACTCTGGATCAGACGCGGTGGAACCATTCCTGCACTTCGTAGTCCGGTCGGTTCGGGTCGACGAAATCCGTTCGCCAGACAATCCACAGCTGGCCAGGGCGGTATTGCGACATCTTCGCCCAGACATGTCGCTTGGCGTAGCCGTGGTCGTAGAAAGCGTGGATGTGGCCGGCGGACTGGCGGAATTCGGAATTGCTCCAGCCCCAGTCGCAGTTGGTCGGTGAGCATTTCCCGAACACGCGCATGGTCCAGCCCGCGTCGTGCACGATGCGGCAGATCGAGCCCTCGCAGACGGTGACCGACTGGCAGTCCCGCAGCTCGGCCCTGGCGATGCCGGTGGCGTTCGGATCGGCGTTGTTCCAGTTGCCGTGTTCAACCGCGTGACCACTGCAAAGCAGCGGGGCGGCGACGCCGCCGGGTGCCGCGAGCTTCGCCGTGACCCCCGCCGGCGCGGTCTCGGCCGGGATCGGCTGCTCGGCGGGCGCGGCCTGCGCGGCGGCCGCCGCGCCCAGGATCGCGGTGCTCATCATCATGGTCGCCACGGCTAATCGAACAAAGCCGTGCCGGATTCTGCTTGTGTTGCTTTTCTCCATAACAGCCCCCTGCTGTGGAATTTCCGGTTCTGGTTACCGGTTCAGTCAGGCTAGACCCGGAAGAAATATCAACTCGGTGGGTGGTGGGGAATCGCCCCAACCGGTGCCCGATCAGTTGCCCGTTCGGCGGGGCCGGGCGGATCAGGCGGCTTCCCGGTATCTGGAATGGGGGCTTCCCAAGTCGCCGGGTCGTCGGCTAGCTTCGAGGCCAAGGTCATGAGTACCAGCAACAAGCCCCGGCTCGCTGGTCGGCAACCCTCCTACCGCGGTGGGGTGCTCCGGGTGAGGACCTGGTCCGTCGTGAGGTGCGACGGGCAAGCGCGGGCCTCCCAGCAGGTCCGATCCGGATCCTGGAGGCTTGTATGTCGCTCGCTGTCATCCCGGCGCAGACCACCCCCGCGGTCACCGCACCCACCGCCCCGGTCGTCCCGGCCGTGGTCGGCGCGCACACCACGGTCCCGCTGGTCACCGGGGAACGCGTGACCTACGCCAACCTCGACCACGGGGCCAGCGCGCCGTGTCTGGCCGCGGTCCGCGACGCCGTGGACGAGCTGCTGCCCTACTACGCCAGCGTGCACCGCGGCGCGGGCTTCGCCTCCCAGGTGTGCACCAAGGTCTACGAGCAGGCCAGGGACGTGGTGCGGAAGTTCGTCGGGGCGCACGCCACCGATGTCGTGGTGTTCACCCGCAACAGCACCGACGCGCTGAACCTGCTGGCCCGCAGCGTGCCCAAGGGCGCCAGCGTGGTCACCTTCGACACCGACCACCACGCCGCGCTGCTGCCCTGGCGCGGCCCCCGGGTCACCCGGATCGCCACCCCGGAGACCCCGCAGGGCGCGATCGGCGCGCTGGAGGAGGCGCTCGGGCGCACGCCCGAGGGCGCGCGGCTGGTCGTGCTGACCGGGGCGTCCAACGTCACCGGCGAGCTGTGGCCGGTGCGTGAACTGGCCGCGGTGGCCCGCCGCTTCGGCGCCCGGATCGCCCTGGACGCCGCGCAGCTCGCCCCGCACCGCCCGGTGGACATCCAAGCCCTGGACGTGGACTACGTGGTGCTCTCCGCGCACAAGCTCTACGCGCCCTACGGCAGCGGCGCGCTGGTCGGCCGGGCGGACTGGCTGCACGTGGCCGAGCCGTACCTGGTCGGCGGCGGGGCCACCAAGCACGTGGTGGACTGGGGCGATCACCTCGGCGTCGGCTGGGCGCCCGCGCCCGAGCGGCACGAGGCCGGTTCGCCGAACGTGGTGGGCGTGCACGCCTTCGCCAGCGCCTGCCAGAGCATCACCCAGCACGGCTGGGACGCGGTGATCGCGCACGAGACCGAGCTGTTCACCCGGCTGCGCGCCGGGCTCAACACCCTCCCCGGCTTCCGCGAGCTGTCCATCTTCGGCGCGGCCCAGGAGCGGGTCGGCGTGGTGAGCTTCACCCTCGACGGCCAGGACCCCGGCCTGGTGGCCACGGTGCTCTCGGCCGAACACGGCATCGGGGTGCGCGACGGCGCCTTCTGCGCGCACATCGCCACCCGGCGACTGCTCGGCCAGGCCGGGTCGGGCACCGACCGCGCGGTGCGGATCAGCCTGGGGCTGGGCACCACCGCCGAGCACATCGACCGGGTGCTGGACGCGCTGCGCGACCTGGTCGCGCACGGGCCGGGCTGGAAGTACGAGATCGTGGACGGGCGCTGGGCGCCGGTGAACGACCCGCGCCCGCTGCCGCCCTTCGTGGCGGGCTGAGCTGGCTGAGTAAGCCCTGGTCCCGGAGTGCGGGACAATGGGGCGGTGAGCACGGACGACAAGCCGCCCCGCCGCCTGGTGCCCTTCGCCCTGGTGGCGATCGCGGTCTTCGCGGCGGACCTGAGCACCAAGGACCTCGCGGTCGCCGCGCTCGACGGGCAGCCGCCGGTCCGCCTGGCCGGTGGTGCGCTCTACCTGGTGCTGCTGCACAACCCGGGTGCGGCGTTCTCGCTGTTCCCCGGACAGACCTGGCTGCTGACGATGATCACCGCGCTGGTGGTGCTGGCCATCCTGGCCTTCGCGCCGAGGCTGCGCTCCACCGGCTGGGCGCTGGGCATCGGCCTGGTGCTGGGCGGCGCCACGGGCAACCTGGCCGACCGGCTGACCCGCCCGCCCGGCTTCGGCGAGGGCCATGTGGTGGACTTCCTGTCATTGTTCGCCCCTGATGGCAGTGTGTGGCCGGTGTTCAACATCGCCGACGCGGCCATCGTCAGCGGTGGCGTGCTCCTGGTGGTGCTGGCTCTGTTCGGCGTCGATTACGACGGGCGGGTGGCCAAACACAGGACAGACGAGACGAAGGCCAAGGCCACGGTGGAGGAAAACGCGTGAGTGACCAGAGGACCCTGCCAGTGCCGGACGGCCTGGACGGCATGCGGGTGGACGCGGGCCTGGCCAAGCTGCTGGGACTGTCCCGCACGGTCGCGGCCGGCCTGGCCGAGAACGGCGGGGTCCTGCTCGACGGTGCGCCAGCCGGGAAGTCCGACCGGCTGATCGCGGGCTCGTGGCTGGAGATCACCCTGCCCGAGCCCGAGCACCCCGTCGAGCTGGTCCCGGCGGTGGTGGACGGCATGGTCGTGCTCTACGAGGACGACGACATCGTGGTGATCGACAAGCCGGTCGGCGTCGCGGTGCACCCCAGCCCCGGCTGGACCGGTCCGACCGTGGTGGCCGGGCTGGCAGGCGCCGGGATCCGGATCGCCACCTCCGGCGCGGCCGAGCGGCAGGGCGTGGTGCACCGGCTGGACGTGGGCACCACCGGGGTGATGGTGGTGGCCAAGAGCGAGCACGCCTACTCCTGGCTCAAGCGGGCGTTCAAGGAACGCACCGTGGAGAAGCGTTACCACGCCCTGGTGCAGGGCCACCCGGATCCGAGCCGGGGCACCATCGACGCCCCGATCGACCGGCACCCGCGGCAGGACTACAAGTTCGCCGTGGTCGCCAGCGGCAAGCCCAGCGTCACCCACTACGAGGTCCTCGAAGCCTTCCGGGCCGCCTCGCTGGTGGACGTGAAGCTGGAAACCGGGCGCACGCACCAGATCCGGGTGCACTTCTCCGCGCTGAAGCATCCCTGCGTCGGCGACCTGACCTACGGCGCGGACCCGGTGCTGGCCAAGCGGCTCACGCTGACCCGGCAGTGGCTGCACGCCCGGACCCTGGGCTTCCACCACCCCGCGGACGAGCAGTGGGTGGAGTTCAGCAGCGACTACCCTGCCGACCTGCAGGCCGCGCTGGACCTGCTGCGCGAGGAGTGAGGCAGGGCTACAGCTGCGCGGTGAGCACGGTGAACGCGGCCAGTCCCAAGTAGACGATCACGGCCAGATCCCGTTGCCAGCGCAGGAATCGCGGCCGCCGGGTGAGCAGCCGGTGCAGTGGCGCGCTGAGCTGGACGTAGGCCAGGTCCAGGATCAGCGCGACCACGAAACCGACCGCGCCGAGCACCAGCAGGTGCGTGCGGGTGGTGGCCGGATCGGTCCCGGCCGGCACGAACTGCGGCAGGAACGTGAGGAAGAACAGCATCACCTTGGGGTTGAGCACGTTGATCAGCGCCCCGTCCAGGAACAGCCGGACCGGCCTGGACCTGGCTCCGGTGGCCAGGTCCAGACCGGCTGGCTGGCGGTGGGTGCGCACCGCCAGGTACACCAGGTATGCCGCGCCCGCCAGGCGCACCGCGGTGAAGGCCGTCGGCGAGGCCGCCACCAGCGCGGACACCCCGGCCACGGCCGCGATCACGTGCACCAGGGTGCCCGCCTCCACGCCCAGCGCGGACAGGAATCCGGCTCGCCTGCCCTGGGTGAGCGAGCGGGTCAGGATGTAGATCAGGTTGGGGCCGGGCACCAGCACCAGCGTGACGGTGGCCGCGACGAACCCGAGCAGCACGGCGGGCGTCGGCATCTCAGCCCGCCCGCAGCGCGGTGCCGAGCAGCCCGAGTGGCGGCGAGCCGAGGCCGAGCAGCGCGGTGTGGAAGCGGCGCAACGAGAACCCGGCGCCCCACTCCTGCCGGGCCCGCTCGCGCAGGTCGCGGATGAGCAGCTTGCCCCAGGTGTAACAGATGCCGGTGGGATTCAGCACAACCCGGTTCGCCGCGATCTCCGCGGCCGGACCGGCCAGGAAGGCGTCCGTCTTGAACCGTTGCACGGCCTCCTGCTGAGTCATCGTGCCGGTGTGCAGGCCGATGACGCAGGCCATCCGGGTCACCCGCAGCAGCGCGTCCCTGGCCACCGCCGCGGCGAAGCGCGGATCGCCGCCCCGGAAGCCCTCCTCCAGGGCGAGTTCCTCCACGTAGTGCGCCCAGCCCTCGCTGAACCCGTCGTGGATCAGCGTGCGGCGCACCTCGGTGGTGGCCTCGCGCAGCGCCCGGCCGTGGGTGAAGTGACCGGGGGCGACCTCGTGCAGCGCGATCACCGGCAGCGCGTGCCGGGCGAACATGCTCAGCCAGTCCCGGCGCTGGGCCGCGGACCAGGACGGATCACCGGGGTTGACCCGGAACCAGCTCGGCCCATCCGGTTCGGCGGGGGCGGCGGCGGTCATCGTGGCGACCTGCCACGGCTGCGAGGGCGGCACCAGTCCGACCAGGCAGGTGCCGTCGGTGGGCAGGCCCAGTCCGGCTGCCCACTCCAGCACCTCCAGCACGGTGGCCCTGGTCCAGGCGGGCAGCTGGTCCGGGGTGGGGCGGTCGGCGAGCAGGGTCTTCATGGTGGCCTTGGTGCTGCCGAGCGGGTCGATGCGGCGGCAGGACTCGTCCAGCAGGGCGCGCACCCGGTGACGTTCGGCGTCGGCGCGTTCGGCCAGCTCGGTCAGGTTGACGTCGATGGCCTCATCGGCGGCGAGCAGCCGGGTCAGCGCGGGACCGCCGAGCGCGGCGGCGGGCTCGCCCTGCCCGGCCACCGCGTCCAGGTGCGCGACCAGCCGGGCGATCGCGGCCCGCGCGGGCCCGGCGCCGTGGTCGTCGTCGCGGATCAGGGCGGCCAGGCCGCGGGCGGCGGGGCAGGCGGCGCGGGCGGCGGGAGCGGTGACCCGGTCCAGGGTCTCGATGGCGACGGCCACCGCGTCCGGCCACTGCCACAGGTGGGCCTGCCGGGCGGTCCGCCGCTGCCCGGCCGAGGCGTACTCCCGCTCATATCCGGCGAGGTCGAGGTTGGCCACGTGCAGCAGCGGATCGCTCCGGTGCCGGGCCAGGTCACCGAGACGCACCCGCAGCGACTGCTCGGCCGCGCGCAGCCGGATCTCGTCGTCCGAATCGGCCGCGCGGTCCCCCTGTCCCAGGGTGGTCAGGCCGCGCCGCACCCCGGCCGCGGACAGGTCCTGCGCCCGGCCGTCGTACTCGTGCAGGCCGGCGACCTCCCTGGCCCTTGGCATGCTGAGGTCGTGCACGGCGCGTAGTCGGGCATGGATGTTCATGATCGTGATTCACCTGTCCAGATTCCAGTCCACTTCGGTAGATGGACCACTCAGGGGACTAGTCTTCGCGGCAAGCTCACCGTGTTGACCTGCCAATGGAGGCGAAAGTGGACCGTTTCGCCGATCCGGCCGAACTGGTCCGGCTGCTGGGTGACTGGACTGGCCGGAGCGGGCCGAGGTACCAGCGGCTGGCCGCGGCGATCAGCGACCTGGTGGCCGAGAGCACGCTGCCGCGCGGCACCCGGTTGCCCGCCGAACGCGGACTGGCCGGCGCGCTGGCGGTCAGCCGGGCCACCGTGGTGGCCGCCTACGACCGGCTGCGCGAGCAGGGCGTGCTGTCCAGCAGGCGGGGCAGCGGCACCACGGTCAGCCCGCACACCACCGCCAGGGTGCGGCCGGACGGGCGGGTGCGCGGCGGGCGGTCCGGACCGATGCTGGACCTGCTGGTGGACCGGCCCGGCCAGACGATCTCCCTGGCGCAGGCCATCGAACCGGCCGTGCCCGAACTGGCCGCGGCCCTGCGCGAGCTGGTCGAGGCCGATCTGCCCGCGCTGCTGGCCGACGGCGGCTACCACCCGCGCGGGCTGCCCGCGCTGCGCGAGGCCATCGCCACCCACCTGACCGGCCTCGGCCTGCCCAGCACCGCCGCGGAGATCGTGGTGACCACCGGCGCGCACCAGGCCATCGCGCTGGTCGCCGGGCTGTACCTGGACCGCGGCGCCACCGTGCTGGTCGAATCGCCCGGCTGGCCCGGCTCGGTGGACATCCTGCGGGCAGGCGGCGCGACCGTGGTGGGGGTGCCGATCGACGAGGACGGCCTGCGTCCTGACCTGCTCGCCGCCGCGGCCGCCCGGCACCGGCCGGATCTGCTGTACCTGATGCCCACCTTCCACAACCCGACCGGCGTGCTCACCTCGGCAGGCCGCCGGGCCCGGATCACCGAACTGGCCAGGGCACACGGGTTCGCGGTGCTAGAGGACAACGCCTACGTCACCGCCGGGCACGGCGACCCGTTGCCACCACCAGTGGCCGCCTTCGCACACCCCTCGGTGGAGGTGCTCAGCGTGGGCTCACTGGCCAAACCGGTGTGGGCGGGGCTGCGGATCGGCTGGGTGCGCGGACCGCGCGGCATCATCGACCGGCTCGCCAGGGCCAAGGTGCTCGCCGACATGGGCAGTCCGCTGCTGGACCAGGCCCTGGCCGCCCGCCTGCTGCCCCGGCTGCCCGAGATCGCCCAGGTCCGCGCGGTGATCCTGCGGCAGCGCCTGCGTCACCTCAGCGGCCTGGTGCGCACCCGGCTGCCGGAGTGGCGGTGGCGGGAACCGCGGGCCGGCTCGGCGCTGTGGATCGCGCTGCCAGGGGTGGACGCCGCGGTGTTCGCCCAGGTCGCGTTGCGGCACGGGGTGGAGGTGGTGCCCGGCGCGGCCATGGACCCCGACGGCGGGCACGACCACTACATCCGGCTGCCGTTCACCTTCCCGGAACCGGTGCTGGACGAGCTGGTGGACCGCCTGGAGCGGGCCTGGACCGAACTGCGCAGGCACGGCCCGGCCGACGGCGGCACCCGGCCGGTGGTCTAGGGCCGGGTGATCAGGGCCAGTGCCGCGTCCAGTCCGGCCACGATGTCCGCGGCGGGGGAGTCCGGTGCGCGGGTGAGCAGGGCCAGGCTCACGCCGTCCAGGGCCGAGCTGAACAACCGGGCCAGGGCGGCGTGGTCCTGGCCGGGCGGGATCTCGCCGGACTCCTCGGCAGCCCGGAAACTGGCCGCCAGGATTGCCTGGAACTCCGCGTCCTGGGCCTGGACCAGCCCCGCGAAATCGTTGCGGGTCATGGCTTTCGCGGTGAAGGCGTAGTACACCCGCGCCTCGATGATCCGCTGCTCGTCCAGGGGCAGCAGCTCGTCGGCGATCCGGCGTAGCGTGTCCAGCACCGGGGCGCGCTTCGGGATCCGCCGGATCCGTTCGGCGGTGGCCGCGCCGGTCTGCCGGAGGGCGGAGCGCAGCAGCTCGTCCTTGTCCGCGAACTGCCGCTGCACCATGCCCAGCGAGGTCTCGGCCTCGGTGGCCACCGCGCGCAGGCTGACGCCGTCCAGGCCGTCCCTGGCCACGATCCGGA
Organism: Crossiella sp. CA198; assembly: GCF_052078295.1. NCBI lineage: Bacteria > Bacillati > Actinomycetota > Actinomycetes > Pseudonocardiales > Pseudonocardiaceae > Crossiella > Crossiella sp. CA198. Next base: position 188,640 of record NZ_JBQJIM010000018.1, on the reverse strand, counting down.
GCAGGGCGGCGCCGATGGCGTGCCGGCGGGCCTCGGGCACGGTCAGGTTCTCCACCCCGTCAGCATAGCCGACTCTGATACGTTCGAATCGATAGCGAGTCAATTGTATCGGAGGGGTTATGTGCACGGTGGGACGACGAACGTTGCTCAAGGCCGCGGTCGCGGGTGTGGGGGCCGCCGCACTGGCGGTACCGGCCGCCGCCGACCCGGTCCGCACCGCCTTCGCGATCCGGGGCGCCCGGGTCTTCGACGGTGAGCGGGTCCTGGATGGCCTGACGGTGGTCTGCGCGGGCGGCCGGATCGCCAGCGTGACCCGCGGCCCGGCCCCGGCCGCCGGACTGGAGGAGATCGACGGCCGGGGCCGGACCCTGCTGCCAGGACTGATCGACGCGCACATCCACGACCACGGGATCCCGCGGTCGGACTCACCGCGGTTCGGCGTCACCACCGAGCTGGACATGTTCAACCTCATCCCGCGGCTGCGGGCCGACCTCGGCGACTACGTGGCCGCCCGGCAGTCCGACCGGGCCACCACGGCGGCCGATCTGTGGACCGCCGGAGCGATGATCACCGTGCCCGGCGGCCACGGTTCGCAGCTGGGCCTGCCGAAGGACTTTCCCTGGCTGCGGCCGGGAATGTCACCGGCTCAGCACGTCGACGACCGGCTGGCCGAGGGCTCGGACTACATCAAGTTCGTGGTTGAGCCGATGGTGACCAGCGACCCCTGGCCCACGATCTCTCCGGACCAGGGCAGCGCGATCATCCGGCGTGCCAGGGAACGCGGTGTGCTGAGCCTGGCGCACGTGTCCATGGCCGCGGACGCCCGCTGGCTGCTGCGGGCCGGGGTGGACGGACTGATCCACACCCCGCAGGACCGCGGGCTGAACCGGGAGGAGCTGTGGCTGGCGGCCCGCTCCGGCGCGTTCGTCACCAGCACCCTGGCCATCTTCCACTCGCTGCTCAACCAGCCCGCCTACCACCGGCGCTACACCGATCCGCGGGTCACGCCGTACCTCTCCGAGAAGCAGCGGGTCTTCGCCGATCGCCGGTTCCCGAAGGATTTCCCCGGTGACAAGCCGGACCTGGACGCGCTGAACTTCAACATCCGGGCCCTGGCCAAAGCGGGCGTGCCGATCCTGGCCGGCACCGACGGCGCCAATCCGGGCCTGCCCAACGCGATCGGCCTGCTCTTCGAGCTGGAGCTGCTGGTCCAGGCCGGGCTCACCCCGATCGCCGCGCTCACCGCGGCCACCTCGGCGCCCGCCCGGCACTTCGGGCTGCGCGACCGCGGCCGGATCAGGCCCGGCCTGCGCGCGGACCTGGTGCTCGTCGAGGGTGATCCGACCGAGGACATCACCGCGCTGCCGGGCATCGCCGCGGTCTGGCGCAACGGCTTCCGGATCGACCGCAGGCCCTGAGCCGGTCAGTCCTCGATCGCCCAGGTCAGGCTGTGCGCCTCGTCGCCGGGGTGCGGGCTCCACCGGATGTGGGTGAGCCGCAACGACTCCGGCAGCACGTACACCGTGTGCCCGCCCGCGGTCTCGCCCGGCGCCACGCCGATCCGGTGCGGCGGCCGGGAGGACAGCGCCACCGGGGCCTTGGAGATGTGCTGCCCGTCGTCGGTGACCAGCACCAGGTACAGGTCCGGCAGCGAGGCGAAGGGCACCGGGCCGCGGTTGTGCAGCTCGGTGTGCACCACCACCGAACGTTCGCCCTCTTGCAGCCGGTACCCGGCCGCGGTGAACAGGAAGTCGGCCGGATCGACCACCTCGACCAGCTGGATGACCAGGCGTTCGCCTTCCTGGCCCTCGGTTTCCAGCGCGCCGCCGACCACGCCCGTGCGGCTGTTCGCCGCCGGGGCGGTGGTCACCGTCGGCTGGTCGCCGCGGGCCCAGGCCGCCGACTGCGGCGGGCCCCAGGTGCTCATCGGATCCGCGCCGGCGGCCGGGAACGGCTGGGCGAGAGGTGGCTGGGCCGGGAAGCCGCCGCTGGGCGGGTAGGCCGGGGGCGGCGGCGGGTAGGCGCCGGTGCGATTCCCCGGTTGCTGCGCCGGGTACGGGCCGCTCGGGGTGCCGTACGGACCGCTGGGTGTCCCGTGTGGACCGGGGTAGGGGCCGCTCGGCGTGCCGTAGGGGCCGCTGGGGGTGCCGTGCGCCGGGTAGGGACCGCTGGGGGTGCCGTAGGCCGGACCGGGTCCGTTCGGCACGCCGTAACCGGGCGGGCCGTACATCGGCGCGGGCGGTGGTGCGGCGGGCGGTGGTGCGGCAGGCGGGAAACCGGTCCACGCCCCGGCCGCGGCCAGCGCGCCACGCAGGCCGTTCGGATCGAACTCCACGCCGACGATCAGCGGCAACCCGCTGGCCGACAACGCCACCAGCCGGGAGGCGGCCTCCCGCGGATCCAGACCGGCCCTGGCCGCGATCTCGTGCACGGGAGCCGCGCGCCCTGACTCGGCCAGCAGGGCGAGCAGGCGCATGTCCACGGGATCGGGCGACACCACGGACAAAAACCTACCCCGTCCCCGCGATCACCGTCGGGGCGCACCCACCGACGGAAAAACCCGAGATGTGACCCTTGTCATCTTCCGCCCGGTCTGGTGACTATTTCACCCCACGTAGATCAGCCAGGTGAACTACCGGCTCCGAGGAGGTGGCGGATGCGCAAGCTCGCGACTCCGCTCGTTGTGGTCGCGTCACTGGGCTTGCTCGCCGGATGTCTCGGCAGCCCCCAGCAGACCGACACCGCCCGCAACGCCGACGCGAAGGAGCTGACGCTCACCATCACCGGCAACTCCGTGGTCGGCGGCAAGAACGCCGCCCGCGCGGCCTGGGTCACCGAGTGGGTGATCCCGAAGTTCACCGCGGCGCAGCAGGCCAAGGGCGTCACCGTCACGGTGAAGTTCGAGGGCAGCGGCGCCGGTGACGAGGACTACAAGACCAAGGTCGCGCTGGACCTCAAGACCGGCGGCGGCGCGGACGTGCTCACCATCGACGGCATCTGGGTCGGCGAGTTCGCCGAGGCCGGGCAGCTCAAACCCCTCGACGAGCTGCTCGGCAAGGACCGGGTGGACGCCTGGGAGGGCTGGGCGCAGATCCCCAAGTCCGTGCAGGGGCTGGGCAGCTTCGGCGACCGGCGCTACGGCATCCCGGACGGCACCGACGGCCGGGTGCTCTTCTTCAACAAGAAGCTGTTCGCCCAGGCCGGACTGCCCACGGACTGGCAGCCGAAGAGCTGGACCGACCTCCTAGAGGCGGCCGCGGTGCTGAAAAAACTGCCCGGAGTGACCCCATTGCAGGTCAACGCGGGCACCGCGATGGGTGAGGCGACCACCATGCAGGGCGTGCTGCCGATGCTGGCCAGTGCCGGGAAGCCGCTGTACCGGGACGGGAAGTGGCAGGCAGGCCCGGCCATGGGCGAGGTGCTGGAGTTCTACGCCAAGGTCTACCGCGAGGGCCTCGGCGATCCGCTGACCCAGCAGGAGGCCAAGGGCCGGGACAAGTCCTTCGCCCAGTTCGCCGAGGGCAAGCTCGGCATCATGATCGAGAGCGACTACCTGTGGCGCGGGGTGGTCGAACCAACCCGCGGCGTGGCCAAGATGGCCGACCGGGACCAGGTCGTGGGCTGGGCGAAGATCCCGGCCCGGCAGCCCGGCGTGGGCGGCCGGGACTTCGTGAGCATGTCCGGCGGCGCGGTCAACGTGGTCAACCCGGCCACCAAGTACCCGCGGCAGGCCTGGGAGCTGCTGCAGTTCATGAACTCGGCCGAGTCGATCAAGGCGCGGATGGGCGGCGGCGCGCAGGTCACCGCCCGCGCCGATGTCAACGACCAGGTCCTGGCCGGCGACCCGATGCTGTCCTACGTGGCCCGCGAGGTGCTGCCGATCACCCAGTACCGGCCGCCGGTGGCCGGGTACCCGCGGGTGTCCGCGGCCCTGCAACAGGCCACCGCCGACGTCATCGCCGGGCGCAGTGTGGCCGAGGCGCTGTCGAACTACCGGGCCGCGCTGTCCAAGATCGTCGGCGAGTCCAATGTCGACGCCGGTTGACCTCACCCCCGCGGCGGAGTCCACTGTGGACACTCCGTCGCGGAAGGGCGGGATCGCCGACGTGGCCGGGCTCGGCGTGGGCCGCGCGATCGGGTTCGTGCTGCCAGCGCTCGCCCTGATCGCGCTGTTCCTGGTGTTCCCGGCGCTGTGGACGCTCTACATCGGCATCACCGACTACCAGCTCACCGGCCCGGCCGCGGCCAATCCACAGGTCATCGGCATCGACAACTTCCTCACCGCGCTGGGCGACACGCTGTTCCGCAACTCGCTGTGGCTGACCGTGCTGTTCGTGCTCGGCTCCGCGGTGATCGGGCAGAACCTGCTCGGCTTCGGCCTGGCCTGGCTGCTGCGCGGGGCCCGGCCCTGGCTGCGCAGGCTCACCGAGAGCCTGGTGCTGCTGGCCTGGATCCTGCCCAGCACGGTGGTCGCCTTCCTCTGGTTCGCCGTGCTGGACCGGGACGGCGGCACGCTGAACCTGTTGCTGGGCACCGAGGGCACCGCCTGGCTGGTGCGGTACCCGCTGATCTCGATCATCCTGTTCAACATCTGGCGCGGCACCGCGTTCTCCATGCTGCTCTACTCCTCGGCGCTGGCCGCGGTGCCGCCCTCGCAACTGGAGACCGCGAGACTGGTCGGCGCCAGCGGCTGGCAGACCGTGCGGGACGTGGTGTTCCCGCACATCCGAGGGCACGTGCTGACCAACACGCTGCTGATCAGCCTGTGGACCGCCAACGACTTCACCCCGTTCCTGCTCACCGCGGGCGGCCCCAACCACGCCTCGGAGACGTTGCCGGTGTTCATCTACCGACAGGCCCTGGAGGGCGGGCAGCTCGGCTACGCCTCGGCGATCTCGCTGCTGCTGCTGGTGGCCAACCTGGTGGTGGCCGGGCTGTACCTGCGACTGCTGCGGAGGCGCGCATGAGCGTGAAGTTCCTGGTGCGCCGGATCGGTTTCTACACGCTGATCGCGGCGGTGCTGTTCTTCTTCGCGGTGCCGATGCTGTGGCTGGCCAGCGCGCCCTTCGGCGCCCGGCCCGGCCTCGGCCTGCGCTGGCCGGAGTGGACCCTGGACAACATCGGCAAGACCCTGGAGCATCCGTACGCGCTCACCTCGCTGCTGAACTCGTTGCTGCTGTGCGGGATCGCCACCATCGTGACCACGGTGTGCGCCGCGCTGGCCGCCTACGCGCTCTCCAGGGTGCGCATCCCCGGCCGGGACCTGTTGCTGTACCTGCTGTTGCTGCTCTCCAGCGTGGTCACCGGCACCGCCGCGATGGTGCCGATCTTCGTGATGATGTTCCAGCTCGGCCTGATCAACTCCCAGTACGGCACCGCGCTGGTGATCGCAGGCGGCATGCTGCCCGCGGCCATCTTCATCCTCAAGGACTTCATGGACTCGGTGCCGCGCTCCTACGAGGAGTCGGCCAGGGTCTTCGGCGCATCGCCGGGCCAGGTGCTGCGGCACGTGGTGCTGCCGGTGGCCAGGCCCGGCATCGCGACCATCCTGGTGTGGGCCTTCGTCAACGCCTGGGGCAACTTCCTGCTGCCGTTCCTGCTGCTGCGCGAGGTCGAGGCGCAACCGGCCGCGGTGCTGCTGCGCACCCTGCAGGACGAGGGCGGCAGCGCCAACCTCACCGTGATCCCGGTGTTCTCACTGCTGTACTCGATACCGGTGGTGCTGCTGTACCTGATCGTCAGCAAACGCTACGGGTTCCGCTTCCACGGAGGGATCAAGAGCTGATGGCCGGTATCGACATCACCGCACTGTCCACTGTGTACCCCAACGGGGTGCGCGCGGTGGACGATCTCGACCTGCGCATCGCCGACGGCGAGTTCTTCGCGCTGCTCGGTCCTTCCGGCTGCGGCAAGACCACGCTGCTGCGCACCATCGCGGGCCTGGAGCAGGCCAACGCGGGCACGATCACCATTGGGGACAACAACGTCACCGCGGTCGATCCCGGCAAGCGCGGGGTGGCCATGGTGTTCCAGGACTACGCGCTGTTCCCGCACATGACCGTGGCGGAGAACATCGGCTACCCGCTGCGGGTGCGCGGGCAGAGCAAGGCAGCGCAACGCGAGGTCGCCGAGTCCACCTCGGCCGGGCTGAGCCTGGCCGGACTCCTGGAGCGCCGTCCCGCCCAGCTCTCCGGCGGCCAGCAGCAGCGGGTCGCGCTGGCCCGCGCCATCGCGATGGGCGCGGAGGTGCTGCTGCTGGACGAGCCACTGTCCAATCTGGACGCCCGGCTGCGGCTGGAGGCGCGCACCTTCCTCAAGCGACTGCAACGGGAACTGGGCATCACCACGGTCTTCGTCACCCACGACCAGGCCGAGGCCCTTGCCCTGGCCGACCGGATCGCGGTGATGGAGTCCGGGAAGATCCGGCAGCTGGGCAGCCCGCGTGAGGTGTTCCAGCGGCCGGCGAGTGTGTTCGTGGCGAACTTCATCGGGTCCACCCCGATGAACCTGCTCGACGCGGTGGTCGTCGAGGACGAGGTGGAGGTGGCAGATGCGAGGCTGGGTCGGCCCCTGGGTCTGGCCGTGTCCGACGGCGACAAGGTCACGGCGGGCATCCGCCCCGAGTACCTCCGGCTCGCCCCCCAGGGCACAGCCGGCGGGATCTCCGGCGTGGTGTCGACGGTGGAGAACCTCGGGGTGAGTTCCCTGGTGTCCCTGGAATGCGCGGGCGGCGTGCTGGTCGGCGTCACCGTGCCGGAACAGGACGAACCCCCCATCGGCAGCACTGTCACCGCGGTCCCCGAACCCGGCAGACTGCTGCTTTTCGACGCCGAGGGCTCTTTGCTGAGCCCGGAACCGGTGTCCGCATGATCATCCACAGTGGACTGATCACCCGCGAGCAGCGGTCCGCGAACCGATGGCTGGAGCTGCCGTTCGAGGTACCGCCGGGCTGTGCGGGCATCACGGTCGAACTGACCTACGCCGACCCGGCCATCCTGGACATCGGCTGCGCCGGTCCGGCGGGCTGGCGTGGCTGGTCCGGGTCGGCCCGCCGCCGCTTCGCCATCACCGCCGAGACCGCCACCCCCGGCTACCTGCCCGGCGAACCGGAACCGGGGGAGTGGCGGGTTGTCCTTGGCCTGCACCGGATCCCGCCGGAGGGCGCGCACGCCCAGGTCGAGGTCACCCTCGGCCCGGCCTTCGTCGAGGTCGCGCCGCCTGCCCCGCTCGCGCCCGCACCGCGGCCGGTGCGGCAGTTGCCGGCCACCGCGGGCCTGCGCTGGATCCCGGCCGACCTGCACTCGCACACCCTGCACTCCGACGGCAAACTCACCGTGCCGGAGCTGGCCGCGCTGGCGGTGTCCAATGGCCTGTCCGCACTGGCCGTCACCGACCACAACACCGTCGCGCACCACGCCGAACTGGCCGAGGTCGGGGACCGGTACGGCATCGCGCTGATCCCCGGCCAGGAGGTCACCACCGATTCGGGGCACGCCAACGCCTTCGGCGACATCGGCTGGATCGACTTCCGTCGGCCCCCGGCCGAATGGCTGTCCACTGTGGAGGAACGCGGCGGACTGCTGTCCATCAACCACCCGCTTTCCGGCGACTGCTCCTGGCGCGATCCGATGCCCGTCCGCCCACCACTGGCCGAGATCTGGCACTCCAGCTGGTGGAGCCCGACCTGGGGTGGCCCCCTTGCCTTCTGGCGGTCCTGGGGCATGCAGGTCACCCCGGTGGGCGGCAGTGACTTCCACGGCCGCGGTGCGGACGCCGAACCCGGCAACCCGACCACCTGGCTGGCCGTGGACGAGAACGCCTACGGCCCAGGCGAACTGGCCAAGGCCGCCCTGGACGCGTTGCGCGCCGGCCGCACCGCGATCAGCGCCAACCCGGACGCGCCGGTGCTGCTGCCGGTGGACGGCGACCTGATGCTGGTCGGTGCTTCGGGGGCGTTGCTGTACGGTCCGGACGGCAGCCGGTACGAGGCCCGGACCGAGGGCAGGCTGCCCGCCGCCGGTCCGGGCGGTCACGTGCTCACCGATCACGAGGGCGGCATGATCACCCTCTGCGGCAACCCCTGACCCAGCCGGACCGTCGCGATCTCCCAGCCCCGCAACACCAACTCCACGGAGTCGTCTGCCACATCCAGCTTTCCCACCACGTTCCCGGCCAGGTCGGTCACCCGCGCGGTGGCCAGGCCGGGCCAGCGCAGCACGGTCGGCACGGGCTTGTCGGAGTAGGCGACCAGGCGCACCTCCAGTTCGCCTTCCCGTTCCCGCACCCCGCTCACCACCGCGCCCTCGACCGCCAGGCCCACCGCGTCACCCAGGTGGCCGTGCTCCCCGGTGCCCGGCGCGCTGACCAGTGGCAGGGTGAACCGCTCCACCAGTTCCATCGCCTCGGCGTCTGATCGGGCGCCGACCGCGATGCCGAACCGGGCGGTGCGCCAGCCGAGTTCCTGCGCGCCGGGGATCGGCGTGGTCGGCCCGGCCGGTTCGGCCCGCAATGGGTGCAGGTTCCGGCTGATCGCGCCCACCGAACGCAGCAGGGTCAGCGCCAGTTCGCCGCCGGTGATCTCGTACTCGGTGGCCTGCTCCAGCAACACGGTGGCCTGCCCGGCCGTGACGAACCCCGAGGCCGGGAAGGTGGGCAGTGGCGCCTCGCCGTTGCCGCCCTCATTGCTCAACCCCCGTGCCACCACGCCGAACTGCCCCTCGGCCCGCGATCCGGCCACCTCGCCCACCGGCAGGTGCCAGCGCACCCGGTGGTCGCGGCTGCGGTTCTCGAACCGGATCTCTACCCGGACGAACGGCTCCCCGGCCCGCAGTTCCACCGCCATGGACACCTCGGTCGCGGCCGCTTTCCCCGCCCGCGCGGTTCCGGCCGCATCGGCCAGCCCGATCGGCCATTCATAGGTGCGGTACACGGTGTACCCGCCGAGCAGAGGTCCCGGCGCGTCCGGGCAGACCAGGATCGCCACCGGCTCGTGCACGAGCAGGTCGGCCACCGGCGGGCCGTAGTTGTAGCTGTCCCCGGCGTCACCGCCGTCGCAGATCCGGCCGACCCCGTCGAGCACGGCGCCGTCCGCGCCGGTGATCCGCAGGGTGCCGTCGTCCAGCACGGAGACCGAGACCAGGCCGTTGCTCAGCACACCGTCCACAAGGGACACCGGCGCGTCGGCCGGTCCGGTGGCTTCGACCGCCCGGATCCCGGTCCAGCCCAGCGGTGGCACCGGGATCACGGCCAGGAGTTCCCGCCGCGGCTCGTCCACCACCCGCAGTTCCCACACCGGATGTTCCCCGGACCGGGCCGCCGTTTCCGTGGCGAACCGCTCCACGTCGTAGGCCGGATTCCCCAGTCGTCCCACGGCGAACTCCACCACGCCCTCGCCGATCACGGCCTGCCGCACCGCCCGGTCGTACATCACCTGCCCGAAGGTCCGCCGCCGCACCGCTTCCGCGATCTCCGCGGCCGGGAACTCCGCCGACACCAGCACCCGCTCGGGCCGGTCCACCTCCTGGGCCTGCACCCGCCGCCCGTCCGGCAGCTCGAACTCCACCGCCGCCCACGCTTCCTCGGCCACCGGCGAACACCGCACCAGGTCCTGGCGTGGCCACGGACTCGGGTTCACCACCAGCACCGCGTCCCCTGGCACCCGGTTGGCGAGGGCGTCCACCACCCGGTCCCGCACCGCCGAACCGAGCTGCTCGGCCTCCGCGATCCGGCCGGCCACCTGCGCCGCGGTGCTGTCCGCGCCGCAGCCGGTGACCGAATCGTGGCAGGAGGCGTCCACCAGGCGCTGCCAGGCCATCTCCGCGAACGGGCGGGCCGCGGCCGGGAACCACAGTGCGGCAAGGGGTTCGGCGTAACGCTGCACCATCCGCTCGGCCGCGGCCATGGCCTGCTTCACCGGGGCCCGCACCGAGAGCACGCCCGGCAGCAGGTTCGCCCTGGCGTGACTGCGCAGTTCGCCGTGCACCTCAAGGAGTTCCGCGGACAGGTCCCGGCAGGCGAGCGCCTCGGTCAGGGTGGCCAGCCGCAGCATGACCGGGGAGTCGGCGGCGCTGACCGCGCGCACCTGCTCGGTCAGCGAGGGCAGCGGCCCGCCGTGATCCGCGCCGTACATGGCCAGCACCTCGTCCGCGCCGAACCAGGTGCGCATCCGCTCGGCGAAGTCCTCGGCCCGGCCCTGGGTGGCGTCCCGATCACTGAACAGCACGGCCGCGTTGCCGTAGCCGCCGGGCAGGTACTCGGTGCGCACCGCGGACCCGTCCGGGGCCACCCAGGCGAACCCATTACTGTCCACAATGGACGGAACTCCGCGCCACAGACACGCCTGGCGGAAACCGAAGCCGCGCAACACCTGCGGCAACTGGGCGGCGTGCCCGAACTGGTCCGGCAGGTAGGCCACCGGCATCGCGCCACCCAGTTCCGCCGCACGGGCCAGGCCGATCTCCAGGTTGCGCACCAGGTTCTCCCCTGAGCACAGGAAGGAGTCCGCGAGCACCCGCCACGGCCCGACCGCGAGCTGACCGCGTCGCACCAGGTCCCGGACCTGGTCGAATGCCTCGGGCCGGATCTCCAGGTAGTCGTCCACCGCCGCGGTCTGGCCGTCCAGGGTGAAGCGCAGCTCCGGATCGGCCGCCAGCCGGGGCAGCACCTCATCAAGTAGGTCCACCAGCCGCAACCGGAACCGCTGGAACGGCTCGTACCACTCGCGATCCCAGTGCGTGTGCGGGACGACATGGACGAGGCGGCGCTGTGGCGTCGTAGGCACGGTCACACGTTAGTGAGCCACGATGGTTATGTGTATACCGTTGGGAACTTTCCCGACCTGTGGCACGTTGCTCTGAACGGGTGACATTGTGCGGGTCCGGGAGCGGAGTAGGGTCGGAAATCGTTGAGTTAACGATGTTCACAATACGGTGACGTATGTGAATCCGGGACGGATTTGGGGAGAGCACCGGAATGGTCAACGACACCGCCGCGGCGGCCGAGCCGCTGCCGGATCTGGCTATGTTCGATCAGTCGTACATGCGGGATCCGTACCCGATCTACGCGAAGCTGCGCCAGCAGCTGCCCGTGCACAAGACCTCGCTGCCCAATCGCTCCTTCGACATGTGGGTGGTCACCCGCTACGAGGACGTGAAGGTGGCGCTGACCTCTCCTACGGTCAGCAAGGACTCCGCCCGGCTGCGTGAGCTGATCACCAGGACCGCGCCGGAGGGCGCGCCGCAGTTCGCCGAGGCGCTGGGCGGGCACATGCTCAACAGCGACCCGCCGCAGCACACCCGGCTGCGCAAGCTGGTGGCCAAGGCCTTCACCCCGCGCCGGGTGGAGCAGTTGCGGCCGCGGATCGAGCAGATCACCGCTGAGCTGCTGGACCAGGTGGCCGCCGGGGGCGAGGTGGTCGATCTGATGGAGACGATGGCCTTCCCGCTGCCGGTCACCGTGATCTGCGAGCTGCTCGGCGTGCCCGAGCAGGACCAGGCCGACTTCCGCCGCTGGTCCAACTCGTTGCTGGGCAACTCCAACGACCCGCAGGAGCAGGCCAAGGACAGCCAGGACCTGGCCGCCTACCTGGTCCAGCTGATCGAGACCAAGCGCATCACGCCCACCGACGACCTGCTCTCCGACCTGATCCAGGCCAGCGACGACAACGATTCGCTGACCCAGGGCGAGCTGGTCGCGATGGCGTTCCTGCTGCTGGTGGCCGGGCACGAGACCACGGCGAACCTGATCGGCAACGGGGTGCGCGCGCTGCTCACCCATCCCGAGCAGCTGGCCGAGCTGAAGGCCAAGCCCGAGCGCATCCACAACGCGATCGAGGAGCTGCTCCGCTACGACGGCCCGGTGATCACCGGCACCATCCGGATGACCACCGAACCGCTGACCCTGGGCGAGGTGACCGTGCCGGCCGACCAGCTGCTGCTGGTGGGTCTGGGCTCGGCCAACCGGGACAGCAACAAGTTCGAGAACGCGGACGAGCTGGACCTGGACCGGGTGCTGGGCGGTCACTTCGGCTTCGGCCACGGCATCCACTACTGCGTGGGCGCGCCGCTGGCCCGGCTGGAGGCGGCCACCGCGATCGGCGGTCTGCTGGCCCGCTTCCCGGAGGTGTCGCTGGCGGTGCCCGCGGCGGAACTGAACTACCGCAGCAGTGTGCTGATCCGCTCGCTGGTCGAGCTGCCGGTGCGACCGAACGGCTGAACCGCAACCCACCACAGAAGACGGTGGCGTGTCCCAGCGACGCGCCACCGTCCCATGTAGACAGTCAGCAGGACAGCCGGGCGTCGGCCCAGTCGGCGTGGTCGAAGTTCCGGCCGTCGCCGCCGTCGCTGACCCGCAGCGTCAGCGTGCGTGCCCCGGTCAGATCCACCGACAGCGGGGTCGCGGCCTGCCCGGTCCGCAGCACCCCGGTCTCCTGCCGGAGGACACCGTCGGTGAGCACGTGGAAGGCCGCGCTGCCCGGTGAAGTGGTCTCGTCGTCCAGTCCCGCCAAGGCGGTGAACCGGGTGCACCGGCCGCCCAGGTGCACCGAGATCTCACTCGGCGCGTGCGCCCCGAGCCCCCTGGCGTAGCTGATCCCGTTGATGCGCAACGGGTTCCCGTCGCCACCGGCGGAATCGTTGTTGGACCGGTCCCGTTCGACCGGGCCCCAGCCGTTGCTCTCCGCGGTGAACGGCAGTTCGCTCACCCACGGCTGCCCGGTCAGCGCCACCGCGGCCCGGACCGCCTGTCCGACGTGCATCCGCTGCCGTCCTGGCGGCAACGCCGGATCGGTGAACTCGGCGAACACCGGCAACTCCACCGGCCCGAACTTCGCTTCCGCCCCAACGGTGACCCGCCACCGGCCGCGCAACTGCCCGCCCTGGCCCAGCCGGGCGGCGGTCACCGCCGGTCCGCTCACCTGCCAGCCCGCGGGCGCGCTCACCCGCAGCTCAACCTCCCGCAGGGTCCGCGGACTGTCCACAGTGAACTCGGCGGTGACCTCGAAGCTGGTGCCCGCCACCACATCACCGGCATCGGCCGGGGTGATCGCCAGCCGGGTCAGCGGCGGCTGCGGGACCGGCTGGTGGCAGGTGCTGCGACCGGCGGTGGCCGGGCAGGCGATCGCGGCGAACCCGCCGTTACGCGGCACGTCCACCGACAGCCGGTCCCTGGACGTGCGCACCGCGGTGTCCACCAGCACATCGCCGCGGCCACCCGGGGCGTCCCGGACCACCTCGACCAGCCAGCGGCCCGGACCCAGCAGGTCCAGGCCCGCGGTCAGCGTGGCCGGATCACCGGTGGCGATGCCGCCGAAGAACCAGCGGTCGCCACCGCGCCGGGCCAGCACCGCGTCCTGACCAGGGTAGCCACCGCGGAACCGGGTCTCGTCCCACACCGTCGGCACCTGGTTCAGGAACCGCAGTGCGCGCGGGAAGCGCTGGTACGCCTCGGGTTTGTCCGCGAAGTGCTGCCAGCCCGACTCGAACACCACCGGCAGCGCGATCTCGTGCGCGATGGTCGAGGTCCGCGGACCCACCTCCAGGGACACCGGGGTGAAGTCCATCGAGCCGACCACGTTGCGTGCGAACGGATGCACCGGGTTGTCGGTGGGCTGGGGCAGCTGTTCCGCGCCGTGCACGGCTTCCATGGTCATGACGTGCGGCCAGGTGCGGGCCAGGCCGTGCGGGATGGTCGAACCGTGGAAGTTGACCATCAGCCGGTGCCGGGCGGTGTCGGCCAGGGCCTGGTCGTACCACTGGTAGCGGGACTGCGAGTCCGACTCCATGAAGTCGATCTTCACACCCTTGACGCCCCAGCCGGTCACCCGAGCGAACTCGGTGTCCCGTTCCTGCTGGGTGTCGAGGCGCTGCCAGTGGTACCAGAGCAGGATGTCCACGTTGCGGGCCCGCGCGTACCGGGTCAGCTCCGGCACCCACTGCGGGCTCCAGCCCTCATCGACGAGCACGTATGGCCAGCCGTTGCGCGCGGCGAAGTCCACGTACTCCTTTTGCCGGGCGAAGTTCGACGGACTGGAGTGCTCACTCAGCCAGGACCAGGCCACCTTGCCCGGCTTGATCCAGGAGGTGTCGCTGAACCGCGCGGGGTCGGCCAGGTCGTCGACCAGGGTGGACTCGGTCACCGCGCCCAGGTCGCCGATGATCGCGGTCCGCCACGGCGTCGTCGTGCCCGCGCCCAGCCGCACCCGCGCGTCGGCCAGTTCCACCGCGTAGGTGCTTGATCCGGCCGCGTGCGCCAACCGGCTGCCCGCGTACCGGCCGTCCACCCCGGCCTCGGTGAGCAGCACGTAGTCCGCGCCCACCTGGAACAGCGAGGGGTTGCCGAAGATCCCGGCAGGCGCGTCACCCGCCGTGGTGCGCTGCCGCCGGTTCTCGTGCTGCGGGTTGTACGGCATCAGCCAGGCCGGCGAGTCCGCGGGCAGGGTGAACGCGGAGGTCTCGCCGAGCACGATCTCCTCACCCGGCAACACATACCGGTAGGCGATCCCGTCCTCGGCCACCCGCAGCACCAGGTCCATCGCGGCGTCGCCGTTGCCCCGCAAGGAGAACCGGGTCTCGGTCATCCGGGCCACCCGGTCCAGGCGTTTGCCGGTGGTCATCCGGTACCGCTCGGTCACCGCCCGCTGAGTCTGGCTGACCAGCCACAACCCGCGGGTCAGGTCAACCCGTTCGGTGCGCAGTCCCAGCGGCGAGGGCAGGATCAGCTCCCGCCCGTTCCGCCGCACCGACAACAGCACCGATCCGTCCGCGGCGCCGAAGTCCACCCTCGCGGTGATCCCCGCGTCCGGCCCGCGTACCGAGACGCTCCGGCTCCCCTCCGCCGCCAGCGCGGGCACCCCGCCCGCCGCCACCGCGGCGAGCACCGCGACCACCCCACTGGACCATCGTCGACCTAATCGCAGCAACGGTTCTCCCAGGTAGAAGGCTCCCAGCCACTCTGCCGGCTCCCCAGATCGCCGTGTTGGCCGTTGTTGGACACCGGATTGGCCGTTCCGGACGCGCGAGCCTGCCGGGTTTGGTAAACCCATGCCGTGATCTCCACCAAGCCGCCCGGCCCGTCCATCGAGGCCAGCGAGGCCGAGCTGCGCCTGCGCTGGCTGCGTGCCCACCCCCTGCTCGTGCTCGGCTACGTGATCATCCCGGGCTTCGCCGCTGCCCTGGTGCTGACGCTGGTGATCTTCGGGCTCAGCGTCCGGAGCGACTCCGCGGTCGGTCTGGTGATCATCACCGGCGGCCCGCTGTGCGGCTACGTGTGGGGACTGACCCGCAAACCGGAGTGGTGGCTCACCCCGACGGCCTGGGCCCGCCGGGCGTTCTGGATCACCGCGCTGGTCTGCTTCGCGATGCTGCCCGCGACCGGCTACTGGTCGCCGATCCAGTGGTGGGTGTGGCCACTGGTGCTGACCCTGTGCGTGCTGCTGCCCACCCTGTCCGGGGTGCTCGCCGGTCGCGCCCGCCGCGGTTTCCTGCTGCCGTTCTCCCCGGATCTCGGCGAGTGCGGATTCGTGCTGTTCGGCGAACTCAACGGGATCGCCGGCGAGCTGCGCCTGGAACTGACCGAACTGCGCTGGAAGCAGGGCGGCTCCGGCGAGGAGGTCTCCTTGCTGCTCAAGCAGATCGAGCAGGTCACCGTGGGCGCGGTCACCAGGGACAGCACGCCGTCCCCGCGCGCGCTGGGCAAGCCGGACGGCAGCGGGGGAGCGGCCCTGCCGCCGGGCCGGGTGATGGCGGTGCAGGGCCGCAAGGGCACGATCCTGTTCCCGCTCAAGGATCCCGAGGCCTTCGCCGCGATCCTGGAACGCCGGATGGCGGCCCGGCCGCAGCTGATCAAGAACGCCCGCGTCACGATGTGAGTGTCCACAATGGACTGTATTCGCGGCGGACCCTGATGCTGACCCCGGGCGTGCGGTAGTAGGGATCGGCCGCCAGGATCTCCGCCAGCGCGGGCTCGTCGCAGTCGAAGAGCAGCAGGGCACCGGAGTCATCCGCCCACGGTCCGGCCAGCACCAGCACACCCGCCGCCCGCAACTCGGTCAGGCGGGCGCGGTGCGCGGGCCGGGCGGCCAGGCGGCGCGGGTCATCGGTGAAGACGAGTTCGACCACGATCATGGCCGCAGCCTGCGGGACGGGCGGCGTCCGGCGCTGTATCACGTGATACTGCCGCCATGACCGACCCGCTCGCCCAGGTGCCGCTGTTCGCCGGGACCGGCCCGGCCCGGCTGGCCGAGCTGGCCGCCCGCGGCCGGTCCCGCACCGCCGAGGCAGGCGAAACCCTGGCCAGGCACGGCGAACCGGCCACCGCGCTGATCGTGCTGCGCACCGGCACGCTCACCGCCACCAGGGACACCGCCGACGGCCGCCGCCTGCGCCTCGGCGAGTTCCCCGCGCCCTGCGCCGTGGACAAGACCGCGGTCCTGGACGGCGGCGGCCACACCGCCACCTGGACCGCCGCCACCCGGGTCCAGGTGCTGCTGATCCCCGCCACGGACCTGCTGACCCTGCTCGACGACGTGCCCGCGGCCCGGCGGCACGTGCTCGCCCACCTGGCCGCCCAGGTCCGGCAGGGCCAGGACGACCTGGTCCGCACGCACAGCGCCAACGCCGTGGCCCGCATCGCCTGCTGGCTGCTCAGCACCGCCGACGGCGCCACCCGGGTGCTGTTGCCCGGGGCGCAACAGGGCCTCGGTGAACACCTCGGCCTGTCCAGGGTCACCGTCAACCGGGCCCTGCGCGCGCTGGCCGCCGACGGCCTGATCGAGGTCGAACCCGGCGCCGTGCGTTTGCTCGCACCCGAGCTGCTGGCCGCCCGCGCTGGTTAGGGTGCCCGGGTGAGCCAGGAACTCCTCGACCTCGACCGCAGGCACGTGTGGCATCCCTACGGGCCGATGCCCGGCACCCAGGAGCCACTGCTGGTCGAGTCCGCGCGCGGGGTGCGCCTGACCCTGGCCGACGGGCGGGAGCTGATCGACGGCATGTCCTCCTGGTGGGCGGTCATCCATGGCCACCGCCACCCTGTCCTGGACGCCGCCCTGCACGCCCAGGTGGACAAGCTCAGCCACGTCATGTTCGGCGGCCTCACCCACGAGCCCGCGATCCGGCTCGCGCGGAAGCTGGTCGAGATCACCCCGGCCCCGCTGCAGCACGTGTTCCTGTGCGACTCCGGCTCGGTCTCGGTCGAGGTCGCGATCAAGATGTGCCTGCAGTACTGGCGTTCCCTTGGCCGCCAGGACAAACGCCGCCTGCTCACCTGGCGCGGCGGCTACCACGGCGACACCTTCCAGCCGATGAGCGTCTGCGACCCCGACGGCGGCATGCACACACTCTGGCGCGGCATCCTGCCCGAGCAGGTCTTCGTCGACGCCCCGCCGCGCGGCTTCGACGCCGATATCGACCCGGTCTACGTGCAGCACCTGGCCGATGCCATCGAGGACAACGCGGACACCCTGGCCGCGGTCATCGTCGAACCCGTGGTGCAGGGCGCGGGCGGGATGGCCTTCCACAACCCGCGCTACCTGCACGTGCTGCGCGAACTCTGCCTGGCCAACGACGTCCTGCTGATCTTCGACGAGATCGCCACCGGCTTCGGCCGCACCGGCGCGCTCTTCGCCGCCGACCACCCCGGCATCAGCCCGGACGTGCTCTGCCTCGGCAAGGCGCTCACCGGCGGCTACCTCAGCCTGGCCGCCACGCTGTGCACCGAGCGGATCGCCGAGGGCATCTCCAGGGGCGAGCTGCCGGTGCTCGCGCACGGCCCCACCTTCATGGGCAACCCACTGGCCACCGCGGTCGCCGGCGCCTCCCTCGACCTGCTGCTCAGCCAGGACTGGGCGGCCGAGGTCCGGCGGATCGAAACCGGTCTCGGCAAGGGCCTGGCCGCGGCCAGGGCACTACCCGGGGTACGCGATGTGCGGGTGCTCGGCGCCATCGGAGTGATCCAGCTCGACCATCCGGTGGACCTGCGGGCCGCCACCGCCGCCGCGGTCGCCGAGGGCGTGTGGCTGCGCCCGTTCCGCGACCTGGTCTACGCGATGCCGCCGTATGTCAGCACCGACGACGACGTCCAGCGGATCACCACCGCCATGTGCGCCGCGGCGGCCGCCGGGTAGCCCTCCCCCGATCGGGCCCGCCCGAGCGCTTGAGTAGCGTGCACAGACGTGACCGTGCTGGTGATCACTGGAACCGGTACCGAGGTCGGCAAGACGGTCGTCACCGCGGCCGTCGCGGCGCTGGCCAGGGCCGAGGGCAAACGGGTCGCCGTGCTCAAGCCCGCGCAGACCGGGGTCGGGCCGAACGAACCCGGGGACATCGACGAGGTGGTCCGCCTCGCCGGTGGCATCACCGCGCGCGAACTCGCCCGCTACCCGCAACCGCTGGCCCCGGCCACCGCCGCCCGCACGGCCGGGATGCCGCCGGTCCGGCCGGCCCAGATCGCGGCCGCCGCGACCGGGCTGGCCGCCGACCACGACCTGGTGCTGCTGGAAGGCGCCGGTGGGCTGCTGGTCCGCTTCGACACCGCGGGCAGCACCCTGGCCGATGCCGCCTGGGCTCTCGGCGCGCCGGTGCTGCTGGTCGCCTCGGCCGGACTGGGCGTGCTCAACACCGCCACGCTCACCGTGGAGGCGCTGCGCCGCCGCGGCCTGACCTGCCAGGGCCTGGTCGTGGGCAGCTGGCCGCACCAGCCCGACCTGGCCTGCCGGCACAACCTGGCCGACCTGCCCGAGGTCACCGGGGTGCCGCTGCTGGGCGTGCTGCCCGAGGGCGCAGGCAAGTACCACGAGGAGGACTTCCTGCTGCTGGCCCGGCGCTGCCTCGCGCCCGAGCTGGGCGGGGAGTTCGACGCGGCCGAGTTCACGGTCCGGCACGGGCTCACCTGATGCCCCGGCCCCCGGCCCGGAAATCACCCGGCTGCGCGGTCGTCCTGCTGCTCCTGCTCGCCGGGCCCGCCGCCTACCTGATCTGGGCCGCGGTCTTCCACAGCACCGATCCGGCCACCCGGATCTGGCAGGCCATCGGGGCCGCGGTGCTGCTGGTGGCCACGGTGGCCGGCCTGCTGGTCACCCTGGACATCGGCGACGGCAAACGCCCCGGCTACGACCTGGGCTGCGTCGGCCTCGGCCTGCCACTGCTCACCGCCCCCGGCCTGCTGCTCGCCCTGCTCGGCGCGGACACCGGGATCACCGTGGTCGGCTGGATCCTGGTGGTGGCCGGGGTCATGGTCATGTTCGGCGCCATCCTCAACCGCGGTGAGGCCGAGCCGGTCGAGCCGAGCAATGGCCAGGTCAACGGGCTGCCGCCGGGTCCGGCCAAGGCCGAGGAGCCGGTGCCCGCGGCCAACCGGATCGGCTGCTCGCTCGCCGCGATCGGCCTGCTCGCGCTGCCGGGTCTGTCCCTGCTCTGGCTGGCCGCCTTCGACCCCGGCCGCAGCCACACCGGCCGGGTCTGGTGCGCGGTCGGCGGGGCCGCGCTGCTGGCCCTGGCCGCAGCCGGGACCGCAGCCTCGCTCGGCCTCGGCGACTCCGCCCGCCGGCTGGACCTGGGCTGCCTCGGCCTGGTCCTGGTGCTGCTCATCGCGCCGGGCGTGCTGCTGCTGATCGCGGCCGACCCGCCGGGCGGGGTGCGCATCGTCGGCTGGTGCCTGCTCGGACTGGCCCTGTGCGCGCTGCTGGGCACGGCGACCCGCAGTCGGCAGGCCCGGAATCGCGGCTCCGGAACAGGCACGCCGGACCCCGGGACGTGAGGTACGCCGCACCACACCGCCGCCCCGGTAAGGCAGGATGAGCCGACCGAGCGTCCATCGGGAAGGAACACACGGTGACCACAGCCGCCAAACAGGCCACCGCGCGTGACGCGGGCGAGCGGGACATCCTCGACATCGCCCGTGAGCAGGTGCTCGAACGCGGCGAGGGGCTGACCGAATCGCAGATCCTGGCCGCCCTCCAGCTCCCTGACGAGCGCCTGGCCGACCTGCTCCAGGTCGCGCATGAGGTGCGGATGGCCTGGTGCGGGCCGGAGGTCGAGATCGAGGGCATCGTCAGCCTCAAGACCGGCGGCTGCCCAGAGGACTGCCACTTCTGCTCCCAGTCCGGCCGTTTCCCCTCGCCGGTGCGCTCGGCCTGGCTGGACATTCCCGGCCTGGTCAAGGCGGCCGAGCAGACCGCGGCCACCGGCGCCACCGAGTTCTGCATCGTGGCCGCCGTGCGCGGACCGGACAAGCGGCTGCTCGCCCAGGTCAAGGCCGGGATCGAGGCCATCCGCGCGGCAGGCATCGAGATCCAGATCGCCTGCTCGCTGGGCATGCTGACCCAGGAACAGGTCGACGAGCTGGTCGCGATGGGGGTGCACCGGTACAACCACAACCTGGAGACCGCGAAGTCGCACTTCACCAACGTGGTCACCACGCACACCTGGGAGGAGCGCTGGGAGACCCTGCGGATGGTGCGCGAGGCGGGCATGGAGGTCTGCTGCGGCGGCATCATCGGCATGGGCGAGAGCGTTGAGCAGCGCGCCGAGTTCGCCGCCCAGCTCGCCGAGGTCAACCCGGACGAGTGCACGATGAACTTCCTCATCCCGCAGCCGGGCACCCCGTACGAGAACTTCTCCATCGTGGAGGGCTCGGACGCGCTGCGCACCGTGGCCGCCTTCCGGCTGGCCCTGCCCAGGGCCATCCTGCGTTTCTCCGGCGGCCGTGAGCTGACCTTCGGCGACCTGGGCACCCGGCAGGGCATGCTGGGCGGCATCAACGCGATCATCGTCGGCAACTACCTGACCAACCTGGGTAGGCCGGCCAGCAGCGACCTGGACATGCTGGAAGAACTGAACATGCCGATCAAGGCGCTCAATGACACGTTCTGACACGCCCCCGACTGACACGCCTCCCACCACGACGGCGACGACCCCGGCATCCTTGTTCTGCGACATCTGCGGCAAACCCGAGACCGAGGGCGAGCACCGGGTCTGCCAGGCCCGGCGGGCCATCGACCCGCCGCGGTTCTGCCCTCGGTGCGCGCGCCGGATGATCGTGCAGGTCAGCCCGGCGGGCTGGTCGGCGAAGTGCAGCGTGCACGGTTCCACCGAGGGCGGCCAGGGAGGTCGGCTGTGATGAACGAGCCCCCACTGCCCGGACGGGCGGACCCGCTGCGGATCCAGCCCGGCGGCGCGGTCGGTCAGCTGCCGGAAGAGGCGTACCTGCCCTTCCCGATGCCCCGGCCGATCCCGCGGGTGGTGGTCAAGCCTGATCTGCTGCCCGCGATCAGCATGGCCTCGCTGATCTCGCTGATCGGCATCCCGGTGGCGTTGCTGTGGTCGCTGCTGGCCCCGCCGATCCAGCGGCAGGTCGCCACCAACGGCCGCACCCCCGCGCTGCCCGGCGACTCCAACCACCAGTTCGACTCGCTGGCGGTGTTCGTGCTGCTCACCCTGGCCGCGGGCGTGCTCACCGGCGCGGTGGTCTGGCTGCTGCGCCGCCGCCGCGGACCGGTGGTCATGATCGCGGCCACCGCCGGGTCGGCGCTGGCGGCCTACCTGGCCACGCTGATGGGCGGCCTGTTCACCGGCTTCTGGTACGACCTGCCCACCTCGGTGCAGCTCGGCGACGTCTACACGGTGGCGCCCGGCGCGGTGCACCTGACCGCGATCCTGGCCCAGCCACTGGCCTTCATCGTGGTCTACGGCGCGTGCGCGGCCTGGAACGGCATGGACGACCTGGGCCGCAGGCTCGGCTAGCCCCGGTTCAGCCCGCGGGGCGCAGTTCGGCCGCGCTGGCCCGCAGTTCGGCGTGGAAGGCCAGCACCGCGGGGGAGCGGCGGGCGTGCCGCGGCACCGCCAGGCACACCGCACGCCGCGGCGGATCCGGCGTGATCGGCCGCAGCACCACCTCCGCCGGGGTCCGGCCGGCCGCGATGCCGGGCACGATGGTCACCCCGAGCCCCTCGGCGACCAGGCCCAGCTTCGCGGTCCACTCGGCCACCCGCAGCGGGGTGTCCGGGGTGAACCCGGCGCTCGCGCAGGTCGCGTTCAGCGCGCCGAGGGCCTCCGGGGTGTCCGCCACGATCCAGCTCTCCCCGGCCAGCTCGGCCAGCGGCACCCGCCGCCGGCTGGCCAGCCGGTGCGTCACCGGCAACGCGACCAGCAGCGGATCCTCCAGCACCGGCAGCAGCTCCGCGCCGGGCACCTCCAGGCTCGGCCGTTTGTGCGTGCTGACCACGGCCAGGTCCAGGTCACCGGCTTCTACCAGGGGCAGCAGCCGCTCCGTGGTGCCCTCGCGCAGGGTCAGCGTGATCTTGGGATAGGCGGTCCGGAACCGGGCCAGCGCCCCGGGCAGCAGGGCCGCGTTGGCGCTGGCGAACGCGCCGATCCGCAGGCAGCCCGCCTCCAGGGTGCGCATCGCGCCCAGCGCCCTCGCGGTGTCGGTGAGCCGGTCCAGCAGCGACCAGGCATGGGGGAGCAGGTACTCCCCGGCCGGGGTCAGGCGCACACCGCGGGGGATCCGGGCGAACAGCTCCACGCCGCAGAGGTCTTCCAGCGCCGCCATCTGACGGGACACTGCTGACTGGGTGTAGCCACCGGCCGAGGCAGCTCCGGTGAACGACCCGTGCTCGACCACCGACACGAAGGTCCGCAGCGCGATCGGGTCCAACAACTCCGCACGCACTCTCCGAGGTTACGCACCTGCGGCGCTGGTGAACACGCCCGCCCTGGCCGCGGCCAGGGCGGCGGCCACCGCCTGGGCGGTCAGCGGCTCGTCCAGGGGCTCCCTGGTCACGAACAACCGGAAGTACAGCGGCGCGGTCACCGCCCGGACCAGCGCCTCGCCGTCGGTGCCCGCCGGGAGTTCACCCCGCCGGACGGCGCGCGCGACGACCTCGGCGGAGCGGGTGTGCCGGTCGGCGTAGAACCGCCGCAACGCGGCCGCGGCCCGCTCGGAGTCGAAGGCGGCCGCGACGAAGGCCGAGGGCGCGGCGGCCTGCTCCGGGTCGGTGAAGGTGCTGTGGACCTGCCCGGCCAGTTCGGCCAGGTCACCGGCCAGCGTGCCGGTGTCCGGCGGGCGCCAGTCGTCCTCGCCTGCCAGTTCCAGGGCGTCCACCACCAGTCCGTCCGGCCCGCCCCAGCGTCGGTAGAGGGTGGTCTTGTGCACGCCGGAGCGCTCGGCCACGTTCTCCACGGTCAGGCCCTGGTAGCCGTGCCGGGCCAGCTCGGCCAGGGTGGCGTCGCGGACCGCGGCCCTGGTCCGGGCGGTGCGCCCGCCGGGCCGGACAGTGCCGGGGGTGGTCTCGTCCACAGTCAAATGAAACTCCAGTTGCGTTAGTGCTCCGAAGTATGCCACTCTCCATCTAACGCAACAACAGTTGCATTTGACTCGGAGGTACTGCTTGACGAACACGACTCAGCTGACCGCCCGCCGCCTGCGCAAGTCCTACGGCGAGCGGCTGCTGCTGGACGACGTGTCCTTCTCGATCCGGCCCGGCGAGCGGGCGGGCATCGTCGGCGAGAACGGCGCGGGCAAGTCCACCCTGCTCCGCCTGCTGGCCGGCCTGGAAGCCCCCGACGACGGCGAGGTGATCGCGCAGGCCAACGGCATCGGCCACCTCGCCCAGGTCACCACCCTGCCGCCGACCGCCACGGTCGCCGCGGCCATCGACGCGACCCTGGCCGAGTTGCGCGCGATGGAATCCCGCCTCCGTGAACTGGAGTGCGATCTCAGCGCATCCGCCGCACTGGCCGAGTACGGCGACCTGCTCACCGCCTTCGAGCTGCGCGGCGGCTACGAGTCCGACGCCAGGGTGGACAAGGCCATCCACCACCTGGGCCTGGCCCAGCTCGACCGGCACCGCACCCTGGGCAGCCTCTCCGGCGGCGAACTCGCCCGCCTCGGCCTGGCCTGCCTGCTGGCCGCGGCCCCGGAGCTGATGCTGCTGGACGAGCCGACCAGCCACCTCGACGGCCAGGCCCTGGACTGGCTGGAGGACCAGCTCCGCGGCCACCACGGCACGATCGTCGTGGTCTCGCACGACCGGGTGTTCCTGGACCGGGTCGCCACGGTGATCCTGGAGGTCGACGCCGACCAGGCCAAGGTCACCCGCTACGGCCAGGACTACTCCGGCTACCTGGCCGAACGCGCCGCCGCCCGCCGCCGCTGGGAGCAGGACTTCGAGACCTGGTGCGAGGACATCCGGCAGCTCACCGTCGCCGCCACGGTCACCGCGCACCGGGTCGCCCCGGGTCGGGCGATCAAGGACGGCAACAAGATGGCCTACGACCGCGACGCGGGCCGGGTGCAAAGCTCCATCTCCAGCCGGGTCCGCAACGCCCAGGAACGCCTGCGCCGCCTGCACGAGTCCCCGGTGCCCCGCCCGCCAGACCAACTCACCTTCAGCGCCGCCCTGACCGGCGGCACCACCGGCGATCTCCTGTCTCTACAAGGAATCCGCGTCGCCAACCGCCTCCAGATCGACACCCTCACCGTCGCCGCCCAGGACCGCCTGCTGATCCACGGCCCCAACGGAGCGGGCAAATCCACCCTGCTCCGAGTCCTGGCCGCGGACCTGACCCCCGACGCAGGCCAGGTCCACCGCCGAGGCCGAATCGGCTACCTGCCCCAAGAAATCCCCACCCCGAACTCCCAAGCCACCCTGCTCGCCGCCTACGCCCAAGGCCGCCCAGGCCCCACCGAAGACCACGCGGGCCCCCTGCTCGCCCTCGGCCTGTTCCGCTCCCAGGACCTCCACGTCCCGGTGGGCGCCCTCTCCGCGGGTCAACGCCGCCGCCTGGCCCTGTCCAGCCTGCTCACCCAACCCTGGGACCTGCTCCTGCTCGACGAGCCCACCAACCACCTCGCCCTGTCCCTGGTGGAGGACCTCGAACAGGCCCTGGCCCAGTTCCCCGGCGCGGTCGTCATCGTCTCCCACGACCGCCGCCTGCGCGCCAACTTCACCGGCACTCAACGCGAACTGACCGCGGGCCGCCTCACCGCCGGTGGTAGTGCCGGCTGACCCGAGCCCGATTCCCGCAGGCAGGCGAACACCACCCCTGCCGCGGATGCGCCCGCAGGTAGTACTTCACACACCGAGGCCCCCGGCAAACCCGAAGCTCCCACCGCTCCGCGGACCCCAAGAACTCCACCGCCGCCCGCGCAAACCCATCCACCACAACCAAACCCCGCGTAGTCGCGTCCCCCGCGAACTCCACCCGCGCAACGGGTTCATCCCCCCACTCCAGCACAGTCCGGGTCGGCAACACCGCCGCGTTGATCCGCCCCACCGCCTCCGCCACCGGCAACAACCGGCTCGCATCCGGCGCGCTGGGCGGCTCCGGCGCGACCAGCACCGCGAACAGCGACCGCACCGCCCGCCGCAACCCCACCAACGCGAGCCGCCCCAGCTCATCGGCGCCCGGATCCCGCAACCAACGCCGATACCGGTCCAGGTCCCCGAGGTCGTCAGCCACCCCACCCCGCCCGTCATGCCGGATCGTGCTCGCCAGCGCCACAACCACCACACCACTGCCCACCACCCCACCCTAATGGTTAACTATCCAAAACCCATTAGGAGAGCGATGACCCCCGATCTGGTCCAGGCCCTGCACACCGCGAACAACCGCCTCCGCGCCCTGGTACGCACCGGTTTCGACACCACAGCCCCCTCCGCCCTCCCGGGCTGGACCCGCGGCCACGTGGTCGTCCACCTGACCAACCTGGCCGCCGCCTTCACCCGCCAGGCCGAATACGCCTACCGGGACGCCCAGATCGAGGTCTACGACGGCGGCCGCCCAGCCCGGGACGCCGCCATCGAGGCAGGCGCCCACCATCCGCCGGAAGTCCTGCTCCCAGCCCTGCACCAGTCCCTGGACACCCTGGGCGCCACCTGGAACAGATCCACCCCGACTGACTGGCAACGCCCGGTCACCTACCGCGACGGCACCCTGGACGACACGGCCCTGGCCTGGTGGCGCGAAACGGAAATCCACACCACAGACCTACGGCTGGACTACACCCCCACCGACTGGACCCCGGCCTTCACCACCTACCTGACCACCTACCTGCAACCCCGCCTGCCGCACCCGGTCCCCCTGCGCGGCACCCCCACCGCCATCGCGGCCTGGCTGGCCGGCCGAGTCCCACCCACCCCCGTGACCACCACCGACGGCACCCCCTTGCCAACCCTCAACCCCTGGCCCTAACTCCACCCGCTGCCCCCGCTGCCCCCGCTGCCCCCGCTGCCCCGTTGCCCCGTTGCCCCGTTGCCCCGCTGGCCCCCGGCCTGGCTGCAACCCCTGCCCCCGGCTACAACCCAGGTGCCACCCCAGACCTGGCACCCCAGGTTGACGCCCCCGCCCCCTCAGCGTGAATACCTTCCAGCCACACCAAGGGAAGGTCTCCATGCGCCCCAACACAATCCGCACAATCCTGCCCGCCACCCTGCTCGCCCTCACCCTGCCCGCGATCGCCGCAGCCGCACCGCACCCCACCGCCACCACCGTTCCCGGCCCCGCCGCCGCGAACCCCAGCTCACCCACCACCGCGGCCCCTGCCCCGTCCCCACCCACTTCTCCGCCCACCCACCCCTGCGCCACCGCCACCCAGCAGTGCGAAGGCACCCTCGAAGTCCCCCTCAACTGGTCAGACCCCACCGGCGAACGCATCCCCATCCCGTTCACCTACTACCCCCGCACCGACCAGTCCCGACCCGCGGCGGGCACCGTCCTCGCCCTGGGCGGCGGCCCGGCCTCCTCCCTCGGCGGCGCCGTGCAAGGCCACCGCCGGGCCCTGGGCGCCGAATCGGCCAACTTCGACGTCCTCGCCGTGGAACGCCGAGGCTTCGGCCAGGCCGCGCCCTTCGCCTGCCCCGAGCTGGACCTGACCACACCGCAGACCTTCACCGACTGCACCACCCGCATCGGCCCCCGGATCCAGTTCTTCACCACCGACCAGCGCGTCACCGACGTCGAAGCCGTCCGCGCCGCCCTGGGCATCCCGGCCCTGATCCCCTACGGCACCTCCTACGGCACCCGCGACGCCACCGCCTACGCCGCCCGCTTTCCCCAGCGCACCAAGGCGATCATCTCCGACAGCAGCACCCCGGTCGGCCCCGACGGCTACGCGACCGGCGAGACCTTCAACGACCGCCTCAAGATCACCGCGACCCAGCTCACCGCGATCTGCACCCCGTCACCGGCCTGCCGAGCCCTGCCCGGCACCCCCGCGAGCCGCTGGTCCGCCCTGATGACCCGCCTCCGCGCGACCCCCGACCCCAAGCTCCCGCTGTTCGCCCTCAACGACATCATCACCAAACCCGGCGAACCCTCGGTAGGCCGCGAAATCAACGCCGCCATCCACGCCTACCTCACCGACGACCCAGCCCCACTGCACCGCCTGGCCGCCACCGGCCCCACCCTCCCGCCCCGCGGATCCCCTTTCACCGCCCCGTTCTTCGCCTACTGGTGCGCCGACAGCAGCTATCCCTTCTCCCGCAACGCCACCCCGGAAATCCGCCGCGCGGAGTTGGCCCGCTACCGCCAGGCCAACCCGGAACGCCCGGTGACCGCAGCCGAGGTCATGGGCGCCTTCGGCTGGACCGAGGACTGGTGCGCCAACTGGCCCACCCCACGGCCCACCCCGCTGATCCCACCCGGCGCCACCCTCCCCAACGTCCCCCTGCTCGCCATCGGCGGCCAGCTGGACCTGGGCGGAGACCAGGCAGCCCGCACCCTGGCCGCCGCCGTCCCCCAAGGCCGGGCCCTGATCATCCCCTTCGGCCAGCACGTCCCCAGCATCACCAGCTACGCCTACACCCCCTGCGCCGCCCAGGCCGTCCGCACCTTCCTCACCAACCCGGCCAAACCCACCCCCACCTGCACCGCCGAGACCTACCAGGCCCAAGCCCACTTCCCCCACAGCACCCGAACCCTCCCCACCCCCCAAGCCCCTGTCCTCACCCGCCCCCAACGCACCGCCCTCGCGGTCGCCCTGACCACCGCCAACGACGCCCTGTCCCGCCGAAACCCCAACACCGCCCTCCAAGCGGGCCGCACACAACTCCCCGGCGTCCGCGGCGGCACCATCCACTACGAGAACCCGCGGATCCGCTTGGACAACGTCCAGCACGTCACCGACGCCGCCGTCACCGGCACGATCACCATCCCCGCCCTGAACGAAGAAGCGACCGCCACTCTCACCGTCACCCAGGGCGCCATGACCACCCAGCTCACCCTGCGCTGGAACCCCTTCCACCCCAGACTCCTGCTCACAATCTGCGGCGAGATCAACGGAACCAGCTTCACCGCGACCTTCCCGAACGCCACCTAGCCCGCCCAGTCCAGCCCCGCCCGTCTGCGCTTGTGCTCCGCCCTCCACTCCGGCCGGCACCGGAGGTTAGGGTTGGCGGGTTGGCCAGGTGGTAGTCGAGGACGGGGCTGGATGCGGCGCGGGCGGGAATCCAAGGGGCAGCGGAGCGTGGTGCGTGGCCCGGTGCCCGGTCAGTACCCGGTGCGGTTCGGCATGGCCGAGTTGCTCGCTGATCTCGACTGGCCCAATGGCTGGCTGCTCAGTGTCGACGGTGTCGCCCAGTCCTATGTGGACCTCGACGACCCGACCCACCTCGAATTCGATTACGTCCGCCGCATCGGTGACGTCATCGACTGCCTGGGCCAGCCCGAAGCCGCACTGGACGCCCTGCACATCGGCGGCGGTGGCTGCACCGTCCCCCGCTACATCGCGGCCACCCGTCCCGGCTCGCGGCAACTTGTCTTCGACGCCGACGGCGACCTGATCGACCTGGTCCGCGAACACCTCCAGTTGCGCACCGTCCCAGCCCTGCGGGTGCGGGTGTGCGACGGCAGGGAGGGAGTCACCACCCGGCGCGACGACTCGGCGGATCTTGTTGTCCTGGACGCTTTCCAAAGCGCCTCCATGCCAGGCGGCCTGGCCACCCAGGAGTTCCTCGGCGATATCGCCCGGGTGCTCCGGCCGGACGGCACCGTGATCGTCAACGTCACCGACGGCCCCGGCCTGAAGTTCGCCCGCCGCGTCGTGGCCACTCTGCGCCTGGCCTTCCCACAGGTCCTGCTGGTCGCCGAACCCGCGGTGCTGCGTGGTCGCCGCTTCGGCAACCTGGTGCTGGTCGGCTCCACCGCGGACCTCCCGGTGGCGGAGATCACCACCCGGGTGCACTCGGCGGCCTTCCCGGCACGTTGTGTGTCCGATGCCGACCTGACCAAGCTGTGCGCGGGCGCCGAACCCATCACCGACACCGCGCCCATGGTCGCCCCGGTACCGCCCAAACGAGCCTTCGGGGGTTGACCTCCAGCCCACTGGAGGTTTCATGCTGCTTGCATGAGTAGGGCTATGCGAGTTGGGGTGATCGGCGCCGAGCTGGCGCGGGGTTGGGCTACCCGCGCGCATTTCCCCGCGCTGCAAGGACTTCCCGGCATCGACCTGTTCGCGGTGGCCGATCCCGAACAGCCCGCCACCGCCGTCGCCGAGGAGTGGGGCGCCCAGCTCGCCTGCGCCAGCCCCACCGAACTGGCCACCCACCGCCAAGTCGACATCGTCACCATCGCGGGTCCGGTCCCCGGTCACGACGACCTGGTGCGCACCGCGCTGTCCGCCGGGAAGCACGTCTTCTGCGAGTGGCCCCTGACCACCAACGTCCAATCCGCCATCGAACTGCGCACCCTGGCCGCCCAATCCGGCGTCCACCACGTCGTCGGCCTGCGCGGCCGGGCCGACCCGGGCGTGCGCTTTGTCCGGGACCTCCTGGCACACGGCGAGATCGGCGAGGTGCTCGGCGTGACCCTGAGCGCCGCGCCCGCCACCTCGCCGGAATCCGCCGCCGGCAAGTCCCTGCTCACCGGCGATGGCGGCCAGGCCCTGGACATCCTCCGCTTCTGCCTTGGCGAACTCGCCGAACTGTCCGCGACCTTCGCCACCCGCTGCCCCGGCACGATCTCCCCGGACCAGGTCCTCGTCCAAGGGCTCCTGGAATCCGGCGTCGCTCTGTCCGCGCACCTGCAGGCAGGCGCACCCGGTGGCACCGGCTTCCGCATGGAGGTACAGGGCCGTCGCGGAGCACTGATCCTGGCTTGCCCAGGACGTATCGGTGAGCAGGAGTCCACCGTGCTGCTGGCCCGGGGCTCGCGTGGCGGAGCGAGCACGATGGCCAGCCGGGCACCAACCGTCTCGGCGGAGGCAAGGATCGCCTCGCCCGTCACGGCAACGGCCGAGCCGGGGGCAGGCGCGTCGCCGGATGAGAGCGAGGGGTTCGAGGCGGCCGCGTCACGGGTGACCGGAACGCGGGCCGATGGCAGGCCATCGACTGTGCTGGCTGTGCCGGGCCACCTCCCGTCGTGGGAAACGGCCGCAACACTGGAGTTGCGCTCGGCACTGGAGGTGCTTCCGGTGCCGGAGAGCTATCGGAGCGGGGTGGCCGCGGTGCCTGCTGGCCCCGCACAGGGCGTGGCCCGCCTGTACGCGGAACTTGTGCGGGCGGTGCGGACCGGGACACCGCAAGACCCGGACTTCACCACGGCGGTCGGATTGCACTGCCTGCTGGACACGGTAGCCGAAGCGGCGAGCAGCCGCCGGTGCCGCAGCTTCGGCTGACGGCAAGGCTCACTCCCGAGAGGGACCGGGTTCACCTCGCAGCGGGAGGGGTCCCGCCACGCCGATGCGAGAGTGTTGGTGGCAGGGGAGCCTGGGGGTGGGCATCCAGCAGCCCGGCCGCGGCGATCCGCTCGAACAGCGCCTGCGACTTGCCTCGGACCTGTTCCTCCGCCGTCCTCACCCGGGAATCGGCTGGCGCCTGCCTGTTCGGAGTGAACCGCCAGACGCTCCGCACCGTCACCAGGTTCGCGGTCAGCTGGTGCAAGGCGACCAGCGGCGGCGCGGTCTCCGTGCGGGCGGCATTGATCGCGTCCTCGACCTGGGCCATGATGGCGTCAATCATCGCCGCCACCAGGGCCTCCCTGGTGGCGAACCGGCGATGCACGGTCGTGCGGGCCACTCCGGCGGCGTCGGCGATCTGCTGCACCGTGGTCATCGGATCCGCGCTTAGCAAGCGATCGGCCACGCGCAGGATCGCGTGGTGGGTGCGTTCCGCGTCCGCACGTAGCGGCGGCTCCAAAGACATGGGTAGACGATACCCAGCCGTTACATCTCCCCGTGAATACGCAACATGGGTGTTGCGTATTCACGTTAAGCCGATACGGTGATGTCTCGGGTCGAGCAGATCCGCTATCCCACCACAAACTGAGGGACACAAAGACATGCGGCTGCGCACCCTCGGCGGCACCGGAATCAAGGTCAGCCCCTACTGCCTCGGCGCGATGATGTTCGGCGCCATGGGCAACGCCGACCACGACGAATCGGTGCGAATGATCCACACCGCGTTCGACGCGGGAATCAACTTCGTGGACACCGCCGACGTCTACTCCAACGGCGAGTCCGAGGAAATCCTCGGCAAGGCCCTCAAGGGCCGCCGCGACGACATCGTCGTGGCCAGCAAGGCGCACCTGCCGATGGGCGAGGACGCCAACCGACGCGGCGGCTCCCGCCGGTGGCTGGTCCGCGCCGTGGAGGACAGCCTCCGCCGGCTCGGCACCGACCACCTGGACCTGTACCAGCTACACCGGCCCGACGAGGACACCGCCCTGGACGAAACCCTGGGGGCACTGTCGGATCTGGTGCGCTCCGGCAAGGTTCGCGCGGTGGGCACCTCGACCTTCCCGGCCGAACTCATCGTGGAAATGCAGTGGGAGTCGGAACGGCGCGGCCATGTCCGGCTGCGCACCGAGCAACCGCCCTATTCGATTTTCAACCGTGCAGCCGAAACCTCCGTTCTACCGACCTGCGCTCGCTATGGAATGGGCGTGCTGACCTGGGGCCCGCTCAACCGGGGCTGGCTCACCGGCCGCTACCGGCCCGGCTACCAACTGCCCGAAGGCGCGCACCCGGTGCAGCAGCAGATGTTCCACCCGGCGATCCCCGCCAACGCGCGGAAGTACGCCGTGATCGAACAACTGCTCAAACTCGCCGCGGACTCTGGCCATTCGCTGGCCCACCTCGCCGTGGCGTTCGTGCTGTCCCACCCCGCGGTGACCTCGGCGATCATCGGCCCGCGCACCCCGGAGCAGCTCGCGGACCTGTTGGCGGGCAAGGACACCGTGCTCGAGGACGAGGTGCTGAACCGCATCGACGAACTGGTCCCGCCAGGCACGGTCCTGAACCCCGACGACAGCTTCTACCAGCCGCCGGGCATCACCGACCTGACCCAGCGCCGCCGTCCACGGGAGACCAGGGCCGCGGTCTGACCCCGGCGCGCGGCGAGGACCACGCGCCGGGGGACAGACCCGCACCGGCCAGATCGGGCAGTGCCGTGCCAGCCTTGGCCCAGCCCCCGTCCGGTCGGCCTCCACTGGGACCACTCGGGCAACACGGGATGGATCCGCTCCCGTGCTGGCCCGTGCGGTCCAGCGGAAGCCGTCGGCCGGGTTGAGGCAGTCGCGACCATGCCTCAACCCGCAGGGGCTTGCTGGGCAGTCCTCGCGGTTCGCGCCCCGGACGATCTGGCGGCTGAGCCGTCCTAGGCCGGCTCGGTGCCTGGATCGATGGGGTGCCCGCCGCGGGGACCGGCTTGGCTGACCCGGCGCGGACATGTCGTCCTGCCCGGCCTGGCCGGAGCCCGTGTTGCCTCACCTCGGACCCGAGCCCTGACCGCGGCCGCACTGGGTGCCTGACAGCACTGGGTGCCTGGCAGGACTCGCTGCCTGACAACACTGCGTGCCTGCCGGGCAACGTGCCTGGCTGGTAGCCGGAGCCGGCTGACAACTGGACCTGCTCGGACGGTCCAGTGCGCCGATGCCCCGGCGGGCCTGCCGAACCAGCGGGATGGGTTCTCCGGCTTGGCTTGCCTCCGGACTTGCTCGATGATGTCCGGAAGTTGTGCCGCGCCTGGCCGCTGTGGGCTGGTTCAGCGAGGGCCGGGCCTGCCGCGCCGAGGTTGGCCTGAAAGGAATCGACTCGACTGCGGGTGCGTGCCGCGGTGGGGATGACCGGGGTGAGACGGGTCGGGCTGGGGGTGGTGGCCTGGTGGGGATATGGGTGTGGGGACCTCCTGATTCTGGTTGACATGACGGAACCTGGGCGTGGATCGCACACACGCGGGGCAATACCGGGCTGCGTACTCGGCCCGCCTCCGGTTCGGCGGCACGGCGGGGGAGTTGCACAACGCGAACCAGACCCGGAGCTCTCGGGTCACCTGCAGCTGGTCGGCATCAGGAGCCACGCGATGCAGCAGAGGACGGAAGATACCTGGCCACCAGGGAACGTCCTCGCCATGCACAGTAGCGCCTCCGAGGGGAGGTTCCGACCAAGTCCTGGCCAAACGTAGCGAGTTCCCACGACCGTGGGATACCGCCGCCAGGGTCTGGCGGAAATGTCCGCACAATCAGTGACGTCTGGTGGTTTCGAGTACGTGAACTCGGGTCGGACTCCTACTTTGGGGGGTACCGGACAGTAGGGGGCAACCGATTGTGTTCGTCGCATTGACGGAACGACGACGCGCAAACGGGGCAACGACGATGAACGTGCTGCTGCTCGCCTATGGCTCGCTGGGGGACATCCAGCCCTTCGTCGCGCTCGGCCGCGCACTCGATCGGGCTGGTCACAAGGTGGTGCTGGCCGCGCCCGCCCGCTTCGAGTCCTACGTCGGCGAGCACGATTTGCCTTTTGCGCCGATCAGTGATGCCCTTGTCGAGCTGGCCGACAGCGCGGACCTCCGGGCTTCGCGTGAAGGCGGCGCGCTGCAATCCGGGGTGGCCTGGCTCGAAGCCCTCCGGCGCGGCGAGGACGCGGCGACCGCTGTGCTCGAGGACAGCTGGGCGGCCGCGGCGTTCGGGCCCGACCTGGTGGTGCATCATCCGATCACGGCTGGGCAGCACATCGCGGAGAAGCTTCGAGTTCCGTCGGTGCTGGCCTCGCCGCAACCTTCCTACGTGCCGACGGATGCGTTCCCCTGTTCGCTGATCTCGGTGCCGGACTGGCTGCCACCGGCGTTCAACCGGTTCACCTACACACTGCTCGCCTGGTCCGGCCGACTGCTGTCCGGACCGACCGACCGGTGGCGGGAGCAGGTGCTCGGCCTGCCTCGGCGCCGGGGAGCGCACGACCCGCTGCGCCAGTCGGACGGCAGGCACACGACGGTGCTGCACGCGTTCAGCCCGCACGTGTTCCCGCCCGCGCCGGACTGGCCGGATTCCGTGCACAGCATGGGTTACTGGTTCCTGCCCGCGGCCACGGACTGGGCGCCGCCGGGTGAGCTGGTGGAGTTCCTGGACGCCGGTTCACCGCCGGTGTGCGTGACCTTCGGCAGCACTGTCGGCGGCGATCCGCGGCGCTCGGCGCGCACCGTCCTGGACGCGGTGCGGCTGGCGGGCGTGCGGGCGGTGCTGGTGTCCGGGTGGGGCGGCTTGCAGGCGGACGAACTGCCCGCGGAGGTCTTCCAGGCCGAGCACCTGCCGTTCGACTGGCTGTTCCCCAGGGTGTCGGCGGTGGTGCACCACGGTGGCGGTGGCACCAGCGCCGCGGCCATCGCGGCTGGACGGCCGCAGGTGACCTGCCCGTTCGGGGTGGACCAACCGCAGTGGGCACGGCGGATGCATCAGCTCGGTGTGGCGCCGCCGCCGATCCCGCAGCGCACGCTGACCACGGCCGCGCTGGCCGAGGCGATCCACCTCGCCGCAACCGACGCGGCGATGGCGCGGCGTGCGCAGCGGCTCGGCAGGCTGGTGAACGCCGAGCCTGGAGCGGAGGCCGCGGTGGCGTTGCTGGAAAAACTCGTGTCGCGCAAGGGTTGACCTGGAGCGCGCTCCAGCCGACAGGCTCGGCGCATGCGAAAGATCACCCTTGGCGGCCCGGACGGACCGCGGGCCAGCGTGTTGTGCCTTGGCGCGTTGCCGTTCGGGTCCTCAGTGGACCGGGACACCTCCTTCGCCATCCTCGACCGGTTCGTCGAGGCCGGCGGGAACTTCATCGACTCCGCGAACAACTACGTGTTCTGGACCGAGAACGGAAAGGGTGACGAGAGCGAGAACCTGCTCGGCGATTGGTTGCGCACCAGGGGAAACCGGTCCGAGGTGGTGCTGGCGTCCAAGGTGGGCGCGTTGCCGGACCCGGCCAAGTCAGGCGCGTTCCCGGACAACGCGGAGGGCCTGTCCGCCGAGGTGATCAGCACCCAGCTCGACAACAGTCTGCGTCGGCTGGGCACTGACCACCTGGACGTGTACTACGCGCACATGGAGGACCGTTCGGTGCCGCTGGCCGAGACGGTCGGCGCGTTCGGCAAGGCCGTCGCGCAGGGCAAGGTGCGGGTGCCCGGCTGCAGCAATCACCCGACCTGGCGGATCGACCGCGCGCGGGAACTGGCGAAGCAGGACGGGCTCGCGCCGTATGGCGTGCTGCAGTTCCGGCACAGCTACCTCCGGCCGCGGCCGGACATCAAGCTGCCCCAGGCCGGCCACGTCCAGGCCAGCGATGAACTGCTGGACTACGTGCGCACCGAGGACAACCTGGTGCTGACCGCGTACACGACGTTGCTGTTCGGGGCTTACACCCGCCCCGACCGGCCGCTGCACGAGCACTACGACCACCCGGGCACCCAGCGCAAGATCGCCGTGCTCCAGGCGGTGGCCGCTGAACTGGGCGCCACGGTGAACCAGGTGGTGCTGGCGTGGCTGTTGCACGGCAACCCGTTGGTGGTGCCGGTGCTGGGGGTCAGCTCGGTGGCGCAGTTGGCGGAGTCACTGGACGCGGCGGAGCTGGAACTGAGCGCGGACCAGTTGGGCAGGCTGGCCGCGGCCTGCTGACTCCGGTGACTTCGGCCGGATCAAGCGAGGCTGTGCGGCCAGGCTGGGCGATGCGCCACTGGGGTGCGCGGGCCTGTCACGGCGAGCCGCTTGTCCGGCATCGAGTGCACCGCGCTCCGCACCGGTTGCTCCGCGCGAGGCGGTGTGCGCCGGGTGGGGTGAACCTGTTGGTGCGACACGGTTCTGGGGATCGGTCGCGCGAGCCGGTCTTGTGGTCTGGCTGACGCGAACCCCGGGCGACGCGAGGCTGGCTGACGTGCCGCGGTGTGATTGGCGGCGGCGTGGGACGTGACCGGAGTTCGGTCACGCCCCTGCCGGGCCGGTCACTGCTGCTCGTCCTCTTCAGCCAGGATCCGGTACAGATTTCGGCGGACCTCGGCGAGGAGCTGGCGGGCTCGGGCGGTCTGCTCCGGGGTGCCCGCGGCGGCGACCTGGAGGGCGGCCTGGTGGACCTGGCCGAGTAGCTCCTGGAGTTCGACCACCGTGGTGTCGACTCCGCCGCTGACGGTGTCCCAGACCACGGCCAGTTCGGCCTCGTTCTCGGCGACGTAGGCGCGGCCGGCATCGGTCAGTTCGACCATCTGGCGGCCACCCTCCTTCTCCGAGACGACCAGGCCTTCCTCGGTGAGCTGCTTGAGCACCGGGTAGATCGAGCCTGGGCTGGGACGCCAGAAACCGTCACTGCGTTCGGTGATGTCGGCGATGAGCTGGTAGCCGTGGGTCGGGCCGTCGACCAGTACGAGCAGCACCGCTGCCCGGACGTCGCCGCGACCGACCTTGGGGCGCTGCCAGCCGCTGCCGGGGCCGCCGAATCCGGGGGGCATGGGCGGGAACGGTACGCCGTGGCGCGGGCCGCCCGGCCCTCGGTCCGGGGTCCAGCCCCAGAAGTGGCGGTGGCCGCCTCGGCCTCGGCCGCCGTGGCCGCGTTCGCGGGGGCCGCCGCGTCGGTGGCCGCGCTCCTCGCGGTCGCCTCGGCGGTCGCGGTCACCGCGATCCTCCCGGTCGCCGCGATCCTCCCGGTCACCGCGCTCGCCGCGGCCTTCGCCGGTGTCGTTGTGCATGCCCAACATGGTCCACGGCGTCCTCCGCGTACGGGGGCCGCCGAACCAGGGGCCGAAAGCTGCTGCATGGGCAGTCATAGCGATCTCTCCTTGAACAGTCGCGACACGCTGATCGTGTCGTCGATGTGTTCACGATATATCGCGAACAGTCAGAGATGCAACCACGACTTGGGTTCGAACAGCGAAACGGCGGGTCCCCTGGACTGGGACCCGCCGTGTTTGTGCAGCTCAGAGGCTAGGTGTTGGCTGGGACACGGTGCAGGGCGCGCAGGCGGTCAATGGCGCTGTGCAGGGTGTCGGGACGTTTGGGGAAGGCGAAGCGGATGAGCTTGCGGCCCTCCTCGGGGTCGGCGTAGAAGGACGAGCCAGGGACCACGGCCACGCCCAGCTCGGTGACCAGGCGGCGGGCGAACTCGATATCGTGGCCAGCGGGATCGAGGTCCTCGGTGCCGCACAGCACGTAGTAGGCGCCGTCCGGCACGTGCAGCCGGAAGCCGATCTCGGTCAGTGCCGGGCAGAGCAGGTCCCGCAGCTCGCGGTAGTGCGCGGCCAGACCGGTGTAGTACTCCGGCGGCAGGCCGAGCGCGGTCACCGAGGCCGCCTGCAACGGGGTGGGCGCGCCAACGGTGAGGAAGTCGTGCACGGTGCGGATCGCCTTGGTCGCCCAGGCCGGGGCGATGGTCCAGCCGACCCGCCAGCCGGTGACCGCGTAGGTCTTGGACACGCTGTTGATGGTGATCGTGCGGTCGGCCAGCCCCGGCACGGTGGCCGGCGGGATGTGGCCGCCGTCGCCGAGGAAGTGGATGTGCTCGTAGATCTCGTCGGTGATGCACAGGACGTCGTGTCGCTGGCACAGTTCGGCGATCAGTTCCAGCTCGGCGCGGCTGAACACCTTGCCGGTCGGGTTGTGCGGGGTGTTCACCACGATCGCCCTCGTGCGCTCGGTGAACGCGGCGCGCAGCTCGGCCTCGTCGATGGACCAGTCCGGGCGGTGCAGCGAGACGAACCGCGGGGTGGCGCCGGCGAGTACCGCGTCCGGGCCGTAGTTCTCGTAGTGCGGCTCGAACATGATCACCTCATCGCCCGGTTCGACCAGGGCGAGCATGGTGGCGACCATGGCTTCGGTGGCGCCGCAGGTCACGCAGATCTCGGTCTCCGGGTCGACCTGCCAGCCCGGGTAGGCCCAGGCGGTCTTGGTGGCGATGGCCGCGCGCAGCCCGGCCTCGCCATAGGTGATCGGGTACTGGTTCAGGTCGGCGTCCACCGCGTCCTTGACCGCCTGCTTCAGCTCCGGCGGGCAGGCGAAGTCGGGCAGGCCCTGGGACAGGTTCACCGCGTCGTGCGCGGTGGCCAACCGGGTCATCTCCCGGATCACCGACTCGGTGAACGAAGCGACCTTGCTGCTGACCCGAGTGATCACGGGTTCTTCTCCTTGTGCATCGCGATGAGACTGATCAGTTCATAGGCCGTGTGCGCGGCGGCGATCGCGGTCAGTTCGGCGTGGTCGTAGGCCGGGCTGACCTCCACCACGTCCGCGCCGACCAGGTGGCAGCCCGCCAGGCCGCGCAGGATGCCGAGCAACTCCCGGCTGGTCAGCCCGCCCGCCTCCGGGGTGCCGGTGCCGGGGGCGTGCGCGGGGTCGAGCACGTCGATGTCCACCGAGATGTAGAGCGGGGCGTCGCCGATCCTGGCGGCGATGCGGGCCGCGATCTCGCGGGCGCTGGTCTCCTCCAGGTCCATCGAGGTGATCATCTGGAAGCCGAGTGCCGCGTCGGCGGCCAGGTCGCCGGGGCCATAGAGCGGGCCGCGGATGCCGACGTGGGTGAGCCGGGAGGTGTCGAGCAGGCCCTCGTCGGCGGCGCGGCGGAACACGGTGCCGTGGGTGTGCGCGACGCCGAAGTAGCTGTCCCAGGTGTCCAGGTGCGCGTCGAAGTGCAGCAGGGCCACCGGTCCGTGCCTGCCGGCGACCGCGCGCAACATGGGCAGCGCGACGGTGTGGTCGCCGCCGAGGGCGACCGGGACGGCGCCGGTGGCCACCAGGGCGGTGGTCGCGGCGGTCATCTGGGCCAGGGCCTCGGGGATGTCGAACGGGTTGGCGACGACGTCCCCGCAGTCGGCGACCTGGGCGCCGGCGAAGGGGGAGATCGCCAGGCCGGGGTGGTAGGGGCGGAGCAGTCGGCTGCCCTCGCGGATCGCGGCCGGGCCGAAGCGGGCGCCGGGGCGATAGGAGGTGCCCGCGTCGAAGGGGAAGCCGAGGATGCCGATGTCGCAGTGGTCGACCTCGTCGCGGCGGGGCAGCCGGGCGAAGGTGGACCAGCCCGTGAAACGGGGGACCTGGGCCGCGTCAACCGGGCCGCGGATGGCGGACTGGCCGGAGGCGGCGGGAGGGTTGGAAGTAGTGGATGGGCAGGGGGCAGCGGGAGGGTTGGAAGTGGTGGAGGGTCCGGGGGCGGCGGACGGGGCGGGGATGGCGGACGGGCCGAAGGTGGTGGAGGGGCCGAAGGTGGTGGAGGGACCGGGAGTGGTGGAGGGACCGGGGGTGGTGGAGGGAACGGGCACGGTTGGCACGCCGGGGACGGCCGGGGTGCTGCCGGTTCCGGCCGGGGCGGGGGTGGTCATGGGGTTGGCACCGGTTCGGCTGGGTTGTCCTCGCCGGCGAGTCTGCGGGTCCAGGCGGCCAGGCGGGCCGGGTCGTCCGGTGGGGTGAGCAGGCTGACCGCGACGAAGCTGATCAGGCCGACGAGCAGGCCCAGGTAGATCGGTTCCTGGGCGGAGAGGCCGAAGTAGGCCATGCAGCCGACGACGGTGAGTCCGCCCAGGGTCATCGCGGCCAGGGCGCCGGTGCGGGTGGCTCTGCGCCAGACCAGGCCGCCCAGGATGGGCACGAGCAGGCCGCCTACCAGGAGGTTGTAGGCGACGTCCAAGGCCGTGACCACGTCGGAGACCAGGCAGGCGATGGCCACCCCGAGCAGGCCCAGGACCAGGGTGAACAGCCGGGTGGTGCGCAGGTCGTCGCCCGCCGCCGGGTTGCGGCGCAGCCGGGGCCACAGGTCGTTGCCCGCGACGGTGGCGCAGGCGATGAGGGCGCCGCTGGCGGTGGACATGACCGCGGCCAGCGCCGCGGCCAGGACCAGGCCCTTGAGACCGACCGGCAACGCCTCGGTGACGATGGTGGCGAAGGCGCGGTCCCTGGACTCCAGCACGGGGTAGAGGGCCTTGGTGGCGGTGCCGATGAGGGCGCCGGCGAAGGCGTAGACCAGGCAGTAGATGCCGGAGAAGGTGCCGCCGACGCGGGCGACCTTGTCATCGCGGGCGGTGAAGACCCGCTGCCAGATGTCCTGGCCGATGAGCAGGCCGAAGAAGTACAGCAGCACGTACTTGAAGATGTTGTCGCCGCCGATGGTCCACAGCGAGAAGAACTGCGGCTCCAGCTTCGCCGCCATCGCGCTGAACCCGCCAGCCTTGATGATCGCGGCGGGCAGCAGCACCAGCAGGATGCCGACGCTCTTGACCACGAACTGCACGATGTCGGTGGCGGTGATCGACCACATGCCGCCGAGCACCGAGTACAGCACCACGATGCCGCCGCCCAGCAGCACCGACGGGATGTGCGACATCCCGAACAGCACGCCGAAGATGGTGGCGCAGGCGATGGTCGAGGTGGCCATCAGCATCAGCGAGTAGGCCCACATGACCACGCCCGAGACCGGCGCTGCCTTGCCGCCGTAGCGCAGGTCCAGCATCTCGCTGACCGTGTAGACCTTGAGCCGGGTGATCCGGGCGGCGAAGACCAGGCTCAGGCCGAGCACGCCGAGCCCGATGGTCAGCACCATCCACGCCCCGGACAGCCCGAACTGGTAGCCGAGCCCGATGCCGCCGACCGTGGACGCGCCGCCGAGCACCACCGCGGACATGGTCCCGGAGTACATGACGTAGCCGAGCCGTCGGCCCGCGACCAGGAACTCGCTCTTGTTCTTGGCCCGTCGGGCCGCCCACCAGCCGATGGCCACCATGGCCACCAGGTAGGTGATCATCACCGCCGAATCGATCGTCACCGGTCCTCCTTCGCCGCGAGTGGAACCAGGTTGGTAGGACCGTAGGGATCCGCCGACCTGCTGCGAAGTGGATGATTCGCACAATGGATGCGACAGTCCAGGATGATTCGTCCAGTAGCGGGGAGGTCGCGGCATGGCCACGGTGACCATTGGTCTGCATGAGCTGCTCGGCCGAGCCGATCTGGGGCTGACCCAGCTCAGCGGGCCGCGGGCGGACCGGACCATCCGCTGGGTGCACATCTGCGAGCTGCCGGACCCCGGGCTCTACCTCACCGGCGGCGAACTGCTGCTGACCGCGGGCGTGGACTTCCCGGACTCGCGGGCGGAGATCCACCGCTACGTGCGGCGGCTGGTCGCGGCGGGCGCGGCGGGGCTCGGATTCGGGGTGACCCCGGTGCACGACGAGGTGCCGCCGGAGCTGCTGACCGCGTGTCAGCGGCACGGGTTACCGCTGCTGCTGGTGCCCAGCCGGACCTCGTTCCTGGTGATCAGCCAGGTCGTCTCGTTGATGCTGGCCGCGCAGGAACGGGCCGGGCAGCACCGGATCTCCCTCGCGCAGGCCGCGCTGACCAGGGCGGCGGCCCGGCCGGACGGGGTGGCCGCGGTGGTCCGTCAACTCGGGGCGGCACTGGGCGGGTGGGCGGTACTGGTGGACGCCCGGCACCGGCTGACCAGCGGGGGCGCGGTGCCCGCGGACGCCGGGGAGGTCGAGGAACTCGCCGCGCGGTTGCTGGCGCCGGGCGGTCCGTCCTCGGCGACCACGCACCGGGACGGCGGCCAGGTGGTGGCCCTGGCGCTGGGCCGGACCGACCGGGTGCTGGTCGCGGGCCGGGAGCCGGCCTTCTTCACCGCGGACCGGGCGATCCTGGAGGTCGGGGTGGCCTTGCTGACCGTGCTGAGCGGGGCGGACCGGCTGCCCGCGCCGGTGGCGGAGTCGGTGACGGCGCTGCTCGCGCTGGTGCTCGACGGCCCGGCGGCCGAGGTGGAGACCCATGTCGCGGCCGCCGCCGGGGTGTCTGCCGGGGGTGCGTGGCAGGTGGTGCGGGCGCGGCGGGCCGGGGCCGCAGGGGAGATCGACCGCGCCGAGGTGGCCACCCGGCTGGGCACCCCGCTGGCCGGACTGCTCGCCGACGGCGGGGTGCGGGCGCTGGTCCCGGCGGCCGGGCCGTGCCCGCTGGCAGCGGATCCGCGCTGGCTGGTCGCGGTGAGCGCGCCGGTGCCCTGGGCCGGGCTGCCGGGCGCCGCGCGGCGGGTGGAGCGGCTGTTGCGGCAGGCGGTGGCCCAGGGCCGGTCGATCACCGAGTCGCCGCGCACCGGAGTGGACGGGCTGGTGCCGCGGGCGGAGGCGGCGGAGTTCGCCCTGGCCCGGCTGGCGCCGCTGTCCGGACACCCCGCGCCGCTGGCCGAGACGTTGCGGGCCTGGCTGGCCGGGGGCGGCAACTGGGAGACCGCGGCGGTGGTGCTGGGCGTGCACCGCAACACCGTGCGGCACCGGGTGGCCACCGCGGCGAAGCTGCTCGGCTGCGATCCGCAGGACCCGGACATCCGCGCCGAACTGTGGCTGGCCCTGCGCTGGCTACCCGAAGACCAGTCCGCTCAAACGTGAGGTTTCTCCTGGTCAGGGCCGGTTCTCTGGGTGTTTGACCCGCTAGTTTCGGCTAGGAGACAGCGGTGTCCGAGGTCATCGAAGGAGCCCGAGTGGTAGCCCGTGAGGCCGGAACCAACGGAAAACTCCTGGCCGGGAAGGCCAGTTTCGACCACATCTACGAACAGCGGGATCCGCGTGCCTACTTCAGCACGCTGGGCACGCTGGAGTACCAGATCCCGCACCATGCCCAGCGAGTCTTCCGCAAGCTGCTGGAGGCAGGCCCCCGACCGGCGGCCGAGGCCACGGTGACCGATCTCTGTTGCTCCTACGGGATCAACACCGCCCTGCTGCGGCACGACCTGGTGCTCGACGACCTCTACGTGCGCTACGCGCAGGCCGAGTCGGATTCCACCGGGGACCTCGCCGCGCGGGACCGCCGGTTCTTCCACGGCCGTCGGCGCGCCAAGGCCCCGCGCACGGTCGGCATCGACCGCTCGGCCCGCGCGGTCGCCTACGCCCGCACCGCGGGCATGCTCGACGAGGGCTTCGGCGAGGACCTGGAAAGCGCCGAACCCAGCGCCGCCCTGCGCGCCGCGGTCGCCGACACCAGCATGGTCACCGTGACCGGCGGGGTCGGCTACATCACCCACCGGACCTTCCAGCGGCTGCTCGACTGCGTGCGCCGGCCGCCATGGGTGGCCGCGTTCGTGCTGCGCGGGGTGGCCTACCAGCGCATCGCCGAGGTCCTCGGCAGGCACGGACTGGTCACCGAGAAACTGCCCGGCCGGACCTTCCGGCAGCGCCGGTTCGCCTCCGCCGAGGAGGCCAGGACCACCGTGAGCGCGCTGACCTCCGCGGGAATCCCGGTGCGGGACAAGGAGTCCACCGGCTACTTCCACACCGACCTGTACCTGTCCCGGCCCGCGGGCGATGTGGCCGCGCAGCCGCTGGACCGGTTGTTCGCCGACTGATCTCAGCCGAAGGACGCGGGATCCGCGCCCGGCCGGTGCGGCGGGGTCGCCCAGTACGGCGACTGACCGGCGATCGTGCCTGCCGGGCGCGCGTGCCGGACCCGGCCGAACGGGGTGTCCGTCTCGGTCAGCAGGTCCGTGACCTCGACCTCCGGCAGGCCGAGCCCGTCGATCCGGCCCAGTCCGTCCAGCCAGGCGCCGGTGCGAGCCAGGGAGACCTCGGCGTGCCAGGAGTCGCCGTGCTGGGCGCGGCGGCGCAGTCCTTCGATAGCGGCCAGCGCGGCGAGGTGGCCGGTGGCGTGGTCGAGCAGCTGTGCCGGCAGCGGCACCGGGACGGCGGACTCGGCGGCGGTGGCCGTCTCGTGGGTGAACCCGGTGGCCACCTGCACCAGGCTGTCGAACCCGCGCCGCCCCGACCACGGACCGGCCTGGCCGTAAGCGCTGATGGACACCGTGACCAGGCCGGGGTTCAGCGCGGCGCAGTCCGCCACGCCCAGCCCCAGCTGGGCCAGCGCGCCGGGCCGGAACGCCTGGAGCAGCACATCGGCCTGCCGGATGAGCGCCCGCAGGCTGTCCCGGCCTGCCGGGGTGCGCAGGTCCAGGTGGCAGAAGCGTTTGCCGAAACCGGTGTCCACCACCAGCGCGTCCACCAGCTCCAGGTGGTCGGCGCCCACCCGCAGCACGTCCGCGCCGTGGGCGGCGAGCGTGCGCCCGGCGACCGGTCCGGCGATCACCCTGGTCAGGTCGAGCACCCGCACCCCGGACAGTGGGCGCTGCGCCGGGCCCAGCGGACGGCGCGGGGTGTCATAGCGGCTGGTCAGCTCCACCAGCGGCACCTTGGCCAGTGCTCGGGCCTGCGGCGTGGCCAGCCACTCGCTGCGGCTGCGCTGGGCGGCGGCCGCGCCACCGGCGGCCAGCACCGCCTCCTCCACCGCCACCGCCGAGGCGGTGCGCAGCGTGCGGGCCACCGCGGACTCGGGCACCGCCAGCGCGCGCAGCACCGCCCGGTAGTGCGCCGGGTAGTTGCCGTGCAGCCGCACCCAGCCGTCCGCGGTTGGATAGTCCCCGGACAACGGCCCCCACACCGGCGGCGCCACGCCGTCCACCCGCAGGTGCCGCTCACTGCGGAACGCGGTCACCGCGGCCCGGCCGTCCACCACCACCTCGGGGGCCGGACCACTACGGGTGTGCCACAACCTGGCCGCGGCCAGCGTGCTCGCGGCCACCGCCGCGGTGGCCGCCTCAGTCACCTTGAAGATCGACGGGAGGATCTCATCCGGGCTGGTCACGGTGACCGAGGTCAGGTCGGCGGGCCTGCCGCCGA
This sequence comes from Crossiella sp. CA198, assembly GCF_052078295.1. Taxonomy (NCBI): domain Bacteria; kingdom Bacillati; phylum Actinomycetota; class Actinomycetes; order Pseudonocardiales; family Pseudonocardiaceae; genus Crossiella; species Crossiella sp. CA198. Next base: position 143,777 of record NZ_JBQJIM010000018.1, on the reverse strand, counting down.
TCGCGCCCCACACCTGTTGGAGAGCGTTCATGAATCGACGCTAGCCCTGAAAAAGCCCTGAGATCGGACATCCCCATGCACATCACACCCGGCTGATAAGGCAGTCTGGTCGGGTGACATCCGCACCCCCACCACGCAACTCGCTGGCCGTGTTCGTCTCCGCGGTCCTGCGCCAGCCGAGCCTCATCGGCGCGGTCGTGCCCAGTTCCCCCGCGCTGGCGGCCCGGCTCGCCTCGGTCGTGCCCGGCCAGGGTGAGCCGCTGGTGGTCGAGCTGGGCGCCGGGACCGGTGCGGTCAGCGGCGCGATCGAGGCGCGGTTGAATGGCCGGGGCCGCTACCTGGCCATCGAGCTGGAGCAGGACCTGGCCCAGCACGTGCAGGCGGCCTACCCGGCGATCGAGGTGGTCAACGCCAACGCGGCCGACCTGGACAAGGTGCTCGCCGACCGCGGTCACGGCGAACCCGGCTCGGTGGACGCGGTCATCTCCGGCCTGCCCTGGGTGCTGATCCCGGAGCAGGTGCAGCGGCAGATCATCGGCCACGTCGCCGACGGCATCGGCCAGACCGGGGTGTTCACCACCTTCGCCTACGTGCACGCGCTCGGCATGGTCGGCGCGCGCAAGTTCCGCTACCTGCTCGAATCAGTCTTCGACGAGGTGCTGCTCACCCGGGTGGTCTGGCGCAACGTGCCGCCTGCCATCACCTACGTGTGCCGGCGCCCGAAGACATGATCGAGTTGCTGCGGGAGCACCTGAGCGGGCTCCCGCCGCTGCTGATCTGCCTGGCGGTCGGGCTGCTGCTCATCGCCGAGGCCGCGCTGGTCATCGGCGTGATCCTGCCAGGGGCCAGCGCGTTGCTCGTCTTCGGTTTCCTCACCCAGCTCGGCGCGGTGCCGCTGGCCCCCGCGATGATCACCGCGGGCGCGGCGGCGCTGATCGGCTCGCAGCTGGCCTACTGGCGCGGCCGCAGCCTCGGCGGCACCGGTGACCTGCCGCGGAGCTGGACGGTCCGCCGGATCGGGGCGCGTCGCTGGCAGTGGATCAGCGGTCTGGTCGGCGATTTCGGCGAACGGGCCGTGCTGCTGGGTCAGTGGGTGGTCGGCGCGCGCACCCTGGTGCCGCGGCTGGCCGGCATGGCCGGGTTGCCGTATCACCGCTTCGCCCGGTGGAACGTGCCGGTCGCGCCGGTGTGGGGCGCGCTGTGGGTGCTCGTCGGCTGGGCCGCTGGCCGTTCCTACGAGCTGGTGGCCACCGTGTCCAGCTGGGTCAGCCTCGGTCTGCTCGGGGTGTTGCTGCTGATCGCGCTGGTAGTGGCCTGGCGGCGGCGTCAGCCGAGCAGTTCGAGGGCCCTGGACCGGCCGTGTTCGGCGACCGCGCGGGCGGTGTCCGGGGAGAACCGGACGAACCCGGAGATGCTGAAGTCCGCGCTGGGCTCCACCAGCACCAGCTCCACCTGACGTTTCTCGGTCGCCCCGGCCTTGGCGAGTTCGTTGACCGTCTGCGCGTGCCGGAAGTCCTGCTCCACCGCGAACCGCGCCACGTTGGCGAAGAGCAGCCCGAGCGCCTCGTCCAGGGAGTCCGGCCGGTCCGTGGCCTGCCGCCGGGAGGAGGCGGCCACCACCACGGTGTCCGGCTCGTAGGCCAGCGCGGGGGACAGCGGCGTGTTCGCGACCAGTCCGGCGTCGGTGTACTCCACCCCGTCGATCTCCACCGGCGGGAACAGCACCGGCGCGGCCGCACTGGCCAGCAGGTGGTCCACGGTCAGCTCGACCTGCCGGTACCGGTCGGTGCGGCGGTGTTCCGGCGGCAGCGTGTTGGTGAACCGGGTGACCAGCCCGGTGGCGTGCTCGACCGCGGAGACCACGGCCACCACGTCCTCCCGGATGGACAGCCGGTCGCCGTCGAGCACCTTGGCCAGGGTCTTGCGCGCGGGGGAGGTGTCCAGCAGCCAGGTCCAGCCGATCACGCCCAGCGCGTTGCTCACCAGGTCATCGGCCAGCCGCAGCAGCTGCCAGGGCCGCAGCAACCGGTACAGGTCGGCGCGGAAGCGGTAGACGTCGGAGGAACCCAGCTCGGCCCACAGGTGGGTCAGCGCGTCCGGTGTCATCCCGCCGGCCAGCAGCCCGATGTTCAGCGCGCCTGCCGAGGTCCCGGAGTAGATCCGCGGCGCGCGCCCCAGCTCGGCCAGACCCTGCGCCACCCCCGCGCCGAAGTAGGCCGCCTGCGCCCCGCCCCCGGAGAGCACCAGCGCCAGTCCGCCGCTCATTCCTCGTCCTCCGGTCCGCGCGGGCCGTAGATCTCCCACAACCTGCCCAGGAACATCCGGCCGAACCGCTCCACCGAACCCAGCGGATCCGGCCCGGTGGCCCGGATCGTGGTGAGCTGCTGGAGGAAGTCCCGCTTGCGGATGTGCAGCACGCCCGCGCCGATCGGCTCGCCCGGCTCGTCGTCCTCGTAGACGTGCCCGGAGTACATCCGCACGTACAGCGTGGTGGTGTCCGACCACAGGTCAGGGCCCGCGTCGTCGTGCAGGTCCTTGTGCCCGGTCAGGGTCAGCGGGTTGCCTGCCAGGTCGTCCAGGTGCAGCCGGTAGTACATGTGCCGGGTGTCCGTTGCCGAGCCCGGCACCAGCAGGTTGAACCGGCCGAAGGGCACCGCGAGCCTGCCGCCCAGGTCGTCGCAGTGCAGCCAGCCGGTGGCCTTGGCCAGGTGACCGGGGTCGTCCAGGAACCGGTCCAGATCCTCGATGGCGATGGTGAGGCGGAAGGAGAGCCCGCGCTCGTCCCGCCGTCCGACCAGCTCGCCCTGCCTGGGTTCGGTCTCGCCGAGGGCGAAGGAACCGGTCATCTCCTCGGTGAAGGACAACCCGGCGGAGCCGGCCGGCCCCCCTCGGCCGGCCGGCTCCCCGGGGACCCGCACCGCTCCCTCCGAACAGTGCGGATCTGTGGGCTCGACCGTGGATCCATAGTCGGACTCCCCTCCCCCGAGGAGCCGATCACAGAGGCGGTCCGCCCAGGCCGCGATGGTCATGGAGGGGTTCGGGCCGACCGGGCCCGGCATGGCCGAGCCGTCGGCGACGTAGAGCCCCGGGTACCCGTACACCTCGCCGTAGGGATCGCACAGGCCCTCCCCGGAGTGCCGCCCCATCGGCGCCCCGCCCAGCGGGTGCACGGTGATGATCCGCTTGGTCAGCCACATCGGGTTGTCCCGGTACTCCCCGCCCAGCACCTCCGACACCCCGCGCATGGTGGCGCGCACCCCGCTGAAGTACTCCTCGCTGGTCTCGGTGGTCCAGTCGATGTCCAGCCAGCCCTCGCGCATCCGGACCACCCCGTCCGGCACGTCCCGGCCCATGCCCAGCAGCGGCACCGAACTCTCGGTGAACACACCGTCGTCGAGCAGCTCGGACAGGTCGTGCGAGAGCGAGGTGCTCGGCGACCGGTCGATCGCGTTGAGCAGCCGCTTGGCCGCGAACCCGAAGATCCGGTTGAGCTGACTGGGCGCGTTGGCCGCCTCCACCAGCCAGGCCACGAAGCTCGGGTAGCCCGCGTCCTGGATGTAGTGCCCGCGCCCGGTGATGCCCTCCCCGTCCACCGCGTCCGGCACCCGGATCGCGCTGGTGATCACCGGTCCGCGGTTGGCCTCCAGATCGCGCACCCCGTCGCGGTCCTTGGCCTTGAGCAGGAAGGTGAGCAGGTCGCCGTTGCCGGTGAACCGGGTGCCCAGGGCCCGGCTCAGCCGCGGCAGCCGCGGCCGGTTGCGCAGCAGCAGGTGCAGGGTGCCGAAGGTGCCCGCGCCCAGCACCAGCCGGTCGCAGCTGATGGTGCGCGCCCTGGTGACCCCGTCCGGCTGGTGCTCCCGGTAGCCCACCTCGTAGCCGCCGCCCGGCAGCGGGCGGATCAACCGCACCTCGCACATGTCCCTGATGTCGGCGTCGTAGTGCTGCGCCGCGGACAGGTAGGTGTGGTCCAGGCTGTTCTTGGCGCCGTCGTTGCAGCCGATGTTGCACTCGCCGCACAACCGGCAGGTCCGGCGCTGCTCCCCGTGCAGGTTGCCGTAACCCGCCTCCTCGATCGGCAGCCCGGTTCCCGGCTCGCCCCCTGGCCGAGCCGCGAACCGGACTGCCAGCGGCGGTCGTTCGAACTCCAGGCCGAGCGCGGTCGCCGCCTCGCGCATGGCCTTCGTCCTCGGCATATCCGAGAAATCCGGGTGGTCCAGCGGGTACGGCGCCGGGGTCAGCATCCGTTCCACCGCGTCGTAGTGCGGGTCCAGCTCGGCCCGGCTGATCGGCCAGGTCTCGTAGCCGCCGCCGCGCAACGGCTCGTCGTGCACGAACCAGTTCTCGTCCTTGCGCTTGAGCACGTTGGCGTAGATCAGCGAGCCGCCGCCGACCCCGGCGGAGACCACCGAGGCGAAACCGCGGAAGCTCCACACGTCGAACAGCCCGTACTGGCGCCGCGCCGGGTCCCAGAAGTTGTTGCGCATCTCCGCGGGGGAGCGGGCGAAGGAGCCGGGCGGGTACTTCCGGCCCCGCTCCAGCACCACCACCGACTTGCCGGCCTCGGCTAGTCGATAGGCGCTGACGGAACCGCCGAATCCGGTTCCGACCACCACGACGTCGACGTGTTCGGCCATCTCAGCCGGCCTGTCGCTTGATGAAGTCGAGCAGGTGCGGGAAGACGTCCATGTCGGCGTGCTCGCCGATGAACGGGTCCAGGTGGCCGTAGCCGGGCAGGATGCGGAACTCGTGCCGCCCCGGCGTCATCTTCTCCAGCTTGCGGTAGCAGATCTCGTTGGAGTCGCCGAAGACCTTGTTGGCATCGCCGGTGGTCAGCAGGATCGGGGTGTCCACACTGGCCGCGTTGCCGAGGTAGTCATTCGGCAGTTCCTCGTGCCGCTCGTCCTTGACGTCGTACTTCACCGCGCGCCCGGCCAGGTACATCTTGCGGACGTGCCGGTAGTAGTTCATCCCGCTGCCGCCGCACAGGTCGCCCAGCCTGCGGTGGGTGACCTCCAGCAGGTTCTCGTGCCGGTACATCGCAGGCCAGCCCGCTCCCCACAGGTGGCTCAGGATGTGACAGGCGGACACATCGCATTCGCGGTGCATCGCCGAGATGACCTTCGCGGCCAGCCACGGCCTGGTGAACCGCGGCGCGTCGCCCCAGCGCGGGTCCATGTACTCAAAGCCCAGCACGTACTCGAACAGCTCCGGCTCGACGGCGATCTTGGCCGCGGAGTAGGTCGGCAGGTTCGGGGTGAGCGCGACGCTATTGGCCACCACGCTGGTGATGCCCTCGACCACTCCGCCGAACAGGCTCATCAGGAAGGACACCGCGCCCAGGCAGTGCGAGATGACGTGCAGCCTGCGGTCAGGGCCGATCGAGCGCCGGATGGTCTCGATCGCCGCGGCGTTGTCCCAGTGCGCCACGTCGTCGAGGGTGTAGCGGTGCATGCCCTGGTTGTACGGGTGCCGGTTGCTGAGCCGGCTGTCCAGCGTCCACACGTCGCCGTAGCCGTTGTCCAGCAGGTAACTGACCAGGTTGCGGTGCTCGGGCATGATGTACATGTCGCTGGACTGGGTCAGTCCGGGGATGAGCAGCACGACGTCCTGGCTCTCCGCGCGCCGGAATCGCAGCAGGCTGAGGCCGAGGCCGTCCTCGGTGGTGAACGGGTGCGTGGACACGTCCGCGTCGCGCACGCCGTCGAGCGTGTACAGCGGGATCTCGCGTTTCATGGGTCCTTCACCTGACCATCGTGTGTGTGTCCACCTTGGCCAGGACGCGTGGTCCCTGCCATCGTGGGAATCACTGACATCTTCATCCGGGTCGGGCCGCTGAGCTGCCCCGACCCCGATGCCGACGGTCGGTTCAGCCCTTGTCGTGGGCGTCCAGGGCGGGCCCGAGCACCCGGCCGACGCTGGCCCGCGAGGTCACGCCGAGCTTGGTGAACACGTGTGACACGTGGGTCTCCACCGTGCGGATGCCGATGAACAGCTTCTCAGCAATCTGCTGATTGGTGTGCCCGTCGAGCACAAGTCGGGCGATTTCGAGTTCTCGCGGTGACAATCCGAACGGCCCGCTCTGCTTCGGTCCACCTGGGACGGCCACCCGCACGCCGAGGCGACGGGTGGCGCGCAGGGCCTCGGCCCGCAGCGATTTCGCCTTGCAGGCGGCGAAGGCATCGGCCGCGGTCGCCAGTTCGGGCAGCGCCCTGACCCGGTCTTTCGCCGCGGTGAAGGCGAGTCCGGCGCGCAGCCGGGCGCGGGCGGCGTCCAGTTTGAGCCCGGCCTGTTCGAGCACGGCGGCCGAACGCAGCGCCAGTTCGGCGGCTGCGGCCGGATCGGTGCCGGTCAGCGCGTGCGCCCGGACCGTGCCTGCCAGCGCCCGGTTGATCTCCAGCGCCGGATCGGCGATCCGCTCGGCGCGGTCGGCCCAGGCGGCGGCCTCGGCCCAGCGGCCGGCGCCGGCCAGCAGGTGCGCCATGGCCTCGCAGCAGAACAGCAGCATCGGCTGGTCCCGCTGCACCGACTCCAGCAGATCGCACACCTCGTCCGCGGCGGCCCCGTCCAGGTCGCCGGAGCAGGCCACCGCGATGGCCTGGGCGACCCGGGCCCGCAGGCCCCACCACTCGGGCACCAGGCCACCGGCCTCGGTCGCCTCGGCGGCCACCCGCAGCGCCTCGGTGTGCTCGCCGGACCAGGTGAGCAGCAGTGAGCGGGAGCCCAGTGCCATCGCCATGGACTGCTGCGAGCCGCCGACCCTGGCCATGTCGATGGCCTCCTCGGTCAGCGTGAACGCCTCGTCCATGTCACCGAGCACCGCCGCCGCCTGGGCCTGGCCGACCAGCAGCGGGGGGAGGATGTAGTTCTGGCCGGTGTTGCGGGCGATCTCCACCACCCGCTCGAACCGGGGCAGCGCGTTGCGGTAGCGGCCGGTGAGCAGGTCGCTGAAGCAGAGCCAGGTGAAGGCGTCCAGCCAGGGCGCGAGGTCGGTGGCGGTGGCGGTGGCCAGCACCCGGTCGGCCTCGTCGAGCAGGGCCAGGCCGCGCGCGCCGTCCCCGCCCGCGATGGCGGGCATCGGCCGGAGCGCGGCCACGGCGTAGGCGATCGGCTGCGGCACCGCGTCGGTGGGCACCTGGTCGAGCAGCCGGGTGGACTCGGCGTACTCCGCGGACCAGATGGCCTCCACGGCCAGGCGCAGATGCAGGGGTCCGGCGTGCTGGATGGCCTCGGCCGGGACCGCGCGCAGCTCTCGCTGGAGCAGGGCACGTGCCTCGACCGCCCGGCCGAGCAGCCGGGTCACCCTGGCGTAGATGTTGCCCGCGACCATCGCCCGCTGCTGGTAGGCCTGCGCGGGCAGCCGTTCCAGCACGTCCAGCGCGGTGCCGCTGGCCTCGGTGAACTGGCTGGTCACGCCCTGGGCCGCGGCCAGTTCGATGAGCAGCTGGATCCGGTCGCCGGTGTTGGCCGGGATGTCCGGCAGCAGCCGCAGCGCCTGGGTGAGCCAGTAGGAGGCGGTCATCGGCGCGCGTGGCGCGACCGAGCGGGCGGCCTGGGTGAGCACGCCGACCGCGTCGACGTCGCCGAACCCGGCCGAGCGGACCACGTGCCGGGCCAGCTGCGGCGCCGGCGCGTTGAGCTGCTGTAGGTAGGCCGCGACCCGGCCGTGGGTGGCCATCCGCCAGCCCGCCGAGGCCGAGGTGTAGGCGGTGTGCCGGACCAGCGGGTGCCGGAAGCGGAAGCGGCCAGGGGTCGGCGCGATCCGCACCACGTCCCGGCCGACCAGCTCGTCCAGCACGGTCAGCGCCTCGGCGTCGGACAGCTCGGCGGCGGCCGCGGCGGCGGCGGGCTCGAACTCATCGCCCACCACGGCGGCGGCGTGCGCGATCAGCAGCGCCTTGGAGGAGAGCTGACCCAGTTCCACCTGCAGCGCCGAACGCACCGCGTCCGGCACATCGCGCAGCGTGTCCTCGGCCAGGTCGCCGGTGATCTGGGACAGCGGGTTGCCGTTGCCGTTCTCCGCCCTGGACAACGCCTCCAGGTAGAACGGGTTGCCGCCGCTGGACTCGTACAGCCTGCGCCGCTTCGCCTGGCTCATCCCTGGACCGAGGAACTCCTCGGTCTCCTTCTGCGACAACGGACTCACCGTCACCCGGGTGCCCTGACCCGCGGGCACCTGGGACAGCGCGGTGCGCAGCCGGGCGGAGACCTGCGCGGGCCGGTAGGCCACCGCGATGACGACCTGCCCGCGCGGGGGATGCCGCACCAGGTAGTCGAGCAGTTCGATGGTGGCCTCATCGGCCCAGTGCACGTCGTCGAGCAGCAGGGTCAGGCCGGAGGACTCGGCGAGCACCTCCAGCAGCGTGCGCACCGCGCGGTGCAGCCGGTAGCGCGCGCCACCGGCCCCGGCCGGGATCGGCACCTGCGGCAGGTCGATGGTCAGCCCGGGGAAGACCGAGGACAGCAACCGCGCCTCGGGCAGCGGCAGCCGCCGGGTCAGCAGGCCGATCTGGGATTCGAGGTGGTCGTCCAGGGCGTCCACCACCGCGGCGAAGGGCGCGTCCTGCTCGAACTCGGCCGCCCGGCCGGCCAGGGTGGCCATGCCCAGCTCGCGGGCCTGGTTCGCCACCTCGGTGACCAGCCGGGACTTGCCAACGCCGGGCTCGCCGACCAGCTCGACCAGGAAGAAGGTCTTGCGGGTGGAGCGCTTGAGCGTGTTGCCGAGGACCTTGAGCAACGGCTGCCGACCGACCAGCGGACGCAGCGTCGGGTCTGCCGTCGGGGTGATCTGCTGATCCCGCCGACCGGACATCGTTTCCGAACCCCCCACCCACATCGCCGCCGCGAAGTGATTATGCCAGTCCCGCGGCGGCGACGCGGAGCCGTCCGATGGGGGGTTCTCCAGAGAAGGGCGTCAGCCGGGCAGCGTGACCGAGTCCAGTTCGGCCAGCAGCCGGGCCTTGGTGGCCGCACCCGCGAAGGACACCTCGACCCCGGTGCGCGCGATCTCGACCAGTTGTTTCGCGGTCAGGCCCATCTTCTCGTGCGCGGCCAGGTACTCGCGGTTGAGGTCGGTGTCGAACATGCCGGGATCGTCGGTGTTGAGCACCACCGGCACGCCCGCGGCCAACAGTTTTGGCAGCGGGTGATCTGCCAGGTCGAGCACCTCGCGGGTGCGCAGGTTGGAGTGCGGGGAGATCTCCAGCGGGATGCGGTGCTCAGCCAGGTAGGCGACCAGCTCGGGGTCCCGCACCGAGTGGATGCCGTGCCCGATCCGCACCGCGCCCAGGTCGTGGATCGCCGACCACACCGTCTCCGGGCCGGTGGTCTCCCCGGCGTGCGGCACGCTGGGCAGTCCGGCCTCGCGGGCCAGGTCGAACATGGGCCGGAACTGGCCCCGGGGCACGCCGATCTCCGGCCCGCCCAGACCGAAGCCGACGGTGTGCTCGGGTTTGTGGTCCAGGTACCAGTTGACGGTCCGCCAGCCGGCCTCGACGCCCTGCTCGCCGGGGATGTCGTAGATCCAGTTCAGCTCGACGCCGTGTTCGGCCTTGGCCCGCTCCCGGCCGGTGACCAGCGCCCGGACCAGCTCCTCGTCGCCGATGCCCGCGTTGAAGAGGTTGACCGGGGTGACGGTGACCTCGGCGTAGCGGACCTGGTTGGCGGCCAGATCGCGGGCCAGGCCGACCAGCAGGGTGACCACGTCGGCCTCGGTGGTGACCAGCCTGCCCAGCGCGCCGATGACCTGGATGAAGTGCGCGAAGTCGGTGAACTCGTAGTAGGCGGCCAGTTCGGCCCGGTCGGTGGGCACGCCGCGGTGCGGGTGCCTGCGGGCGAGTTCCAGCACGGTGTCCACCGAGGCGGCGCCGACGAGGTGCACGTGCAGCTCCGCCTTGGGCAGGGCGGCGACGAAGGAACGCATGTCCATGGGATGACCTTTCGGTTGGGGTGCGTGGGTGGAGGGCGGAAACCGCCGCTACCAGGCCAGGTCGCCCCGAGAGTGATCGCTGCCGTACAGCGGCAGCAGCGCATCGGTCACCAAGGTCACGCGGTCAGTCTTGACCATCGGCTGGGACCAGGTCAACGGGCTATTGACACGCGCCACACCTCGGGAAAGGGTGCCGGTGCCAACCAGCACACAAGATCACCAGGAGTGCCCATGAGGCGTGCTCGCAGTGTTCCGTTGACCGTGGCGCTCGCGCTGGCCGCGCTGCCGCTGACCGTGGCCCCCGCCTCGGCCGCCCCGCCGAGCGGTCCGGTGTTCGCCGACGGCGCGGCCCAACCGGTGTTCGACCCGAAGGACGTGTTGCGGGAGAACGTCTGGGTGCGCGCGCCGGTCGACTCCGACCGGGACGGCAAGGACGACGAGGCGCACGCGCTGGTGGTCCGGCCCAAGGTGACCACGACGGGCCTGAAGGTGCCGGTGGTCTACCTGCCCAGCCCCTACTACGCGCCGACCAACGACGTGCCCAACCACAACGTCGACGTCGAGCTGCACGTGCCCAAGCGTCCCGGCCGCGACGGCGCGGTCACCAGCGCCCGCACCGACGAGCGGGTCGAGGCCGCGGTGGGCGGACCGCGGGAGAAACCCATCCCGGTGTCCCGCTACGAGGAGTACTTCACCTCCCGCGGTTTCGCGGTGGTCTACGGCGAGTCCCTGGGCACCGGCGAGTCCAGCGGCTGCCCCACCACCGGCGGCCGCAACGAGACCATCGGCGCGAAGTCCATTGTGGACTGGCTCAACGGCCGCGCCCCGGCCAGGGACGAGAAGGGCGCCGCCGCGACGGCGACCTGGAGCACCGGCAAGACCGGCATGATGGGCGTGTCCTACAACGGAACCCTGCCCAACGCGGTGGCCAGCACCGGGGTCAAGGGCCTGGAGGCCATCGTCCCGATCGCCGCGATCAGCAGCTGGTATGACTACTACCGCGCTGACGGCGCCGTGGTCGCACCCGGCACCTACCAGGGCGAGGACGCCGACGTGCTCGCCGAGTACGTCCACACCCGCACCGACCGCGAGATCTGCAAGCCGATCATCGCCGAGGTCGCCGCCGCCCAGGACCGGATCACCGGCGACTACAGCGAGTTCTGGGACGAGCGCAACTACCTCAACGACGTCCGCAAGGTGAAGGCCGCGACCCTGGTCGTGCACGGCCTCAACGACTGGAACGTCAAGACCAAGCACGCCGCGCAGTGGTACGAGCAGCTGCGCAAGCAGGGCACCCCGCACAAGATCTGGTGGCACCAGTCCGGCCACTCCGACCCGTTCAGCCTGCGCAAGGACGAGTGGCTCAAGACCCTGAACCGCTGGTTCACCCGGTACCTGTACAGCCAGCAGAACGGGGTGGAACAGGAACCCCGCGCCACCCTGCAGCGTGAGGACAAGAGCTGGGTGCAGGAGGCCGAGTGGCCCGCCCCCGGCACCCGCGAGGTCGGCTTCCACCCCCTGCCCGGCGGCAACACCACCGGCGCCCTGAGCCACATCGACGGAGTCCACGGCCGCCCGGTCCTGGAGAACATCGTCGACGACGCGACCAAGAAGGCGGAGGACCTGACCGCGGCCGCCGAGTCCCCGCACCGGTTGTCCTACTTCAGTGGCCCGGCCGCGGCCCCGCTGCGGGTGTCCGGCACCGTCGGCGTGGACCTCAAGGTCTCCTTCACCCGCCCCGCCGCCAACCTCACGGCCCTGCTGGTCGACCGAGCCCCCGACGGCAAGAACCACATCATCACCCGAGGCTGGACCGACCCCCAGAACCGCACCAGCGAGGACCGCACCCAGCCGCTGCGCCCGGGAGTGCAGTACCGGGTGAACATCGAGATGCAGCCGGACGACTACGTCCTGCCCGCAGGCCACAAACTCGGCCTGGTCCTGCTCTCCAGCGACTACGACTACACCCTGCGCCCCAAGCCCGGCGCCGGCCTGTCGGTCAACCTGAACCAGTCGGAGTTCACCCTCCCAATCGTGGGTGGCACGCCCGCCGTCCGAGCTGCCTTCGGCTCCTAGCCCACACCCTGACCACCGGCGGCCCGGAGCCCAGCTCCAGCCTCCGGCGGCCCGGGGCCCAGCCGCAACCAGCGGCAGCCCGGGGCTCAGCCCAGCCGACAGCGACCCGGGGCTCAGCCCAACCAACAGTGACCCGGGCCCAGTCCCTACCAACGGCGGCCCGGGGCCCAGCCCTACTAACAGCGACCCGGCGCCCAGCCCAACCAACGGCGACCCCGCTGGTTCAGCCCCAACCAACGGCGGTCCAGCCGCTCAGTCCCAACCACCGAGGCCCTCGAGCACCCACGCTCGGGGGCCTCGGCCTGTCCCGCCCTGCTCCCGGTTCCTGTGCCTCGACCAGCGTCGCCTGGCCCTGCCTCTTCTCGCCCCATCCGCCCCCTCTGGGCCGTTCCAACGTCGCCACCAGTCGTGATCAAGTCACCTGAACCGATTTCGAGAATTCTTAACCAAGTGCCGCCGCAGTTTGTATATGGTTTGTAGGCGGGTTGTACAAGCCGCTGCTGTCCTGTGACCTCCTCATCCCTGCGGAGGTCACATGCCCAGCAAGCGTCTTGTCGCGGTGCTCGCCGGAGTCGTCGTCGCCCCTGTGCTGACCGTCGTGGTCGGCACGGGTTCGGCGAGTGCCGCACCCGCTTTCCAACTGCCGTTCCCCTGCGGGCAGGTCTGGTCCGGACAGACCCGCACCAACCACAACCCGCAACTGTCCATCGACTTCAACCGCGCCAACGACGAGGGGGACATCGTGGACGCCTCGGCCGCCGGCACGGTGACGGTCGTCGGCAACCTCGGCTCCACCAGTTACGGACGGTGGATCGAGATCGACCACGGCGCGGGCTGGCGCACCCGCTACGCCCACCTGTCGGCGCAACGGGTCAGCGTCGGCCAGCGGGTCGCCCGCGGTCAGCAGATCGGCAATGTCGGCAACACCGGTGGCTCCACCGGCGCACACCTGCACTTCGAGCAGCGCCTCAGCGGCGCAGCCGTCCGCATCGCGTTCAACGGCGCGGCCGCCCTGTACTACGGCACCCGGAACTACACCAGTCAGAACTGCTGACCCCTGACGTGGCGCGCCAGATCGCCCCCCCAGTGGCGCGTCACCCACGGACCTCCCGGTCTCACCCCCCTGGGCCGGGAGGTCCGCTTTTTCCTGGGCGTGTCATCCGGCGTCCATCTGGCGGCTAGTCAAACTTCCCCCAGGTGCGTTGTGCTTTCTGTTGGCAATTCACCAAACTGGATGTCCGTCCTGATCCGGAGGTCGCCGTGCGAACCCTGCGCGCCACCGTCGCCCTGCTGTCGGTCCTCGCCCTCACCGCCGCCGTCCCCGCCCCGGCCCTGGCCGAGCGACACGGCGTCACCGCGCCGCTGGGCCCACGTCCGATCGAGGACGCCCCAGCCGCCTCCGCCGCCGATGGCGCCGTCGCCACGCTCGCCACGGCGGCGCCCCGCGTGGACGCCCTGCCGGTGAGCGAGGTGACCTCGCCGGTCGCCCCCGGCCTGGACCTGACCGAGTTCGACCGCCTGGACGCCCGCGGCTGGATCCGCGGCGACGTCCTCACCGCCGACCTGGGCCGTGGCACCCTGCGCCCCGCCTACCTGAGCCCAGGCGTGGTCGCGGCCCGCAGCCCGTTGTCCGAACAGGCCGCCGCCCGAGGCGTGGTCGCCGGGGTCAACGGCGACTTCTTCGACATCAACGCCACCGGCGCCCCGCTCGGCGTCGGCATGGACGCTGGCGCGCTGCGCCACGCCCCCGCCGCCGGCCACAACCTCACCGCGGCCATCGGTCCCGCCGATCTGGGACGTCTCGCCGAGGTGTTCCTCGATGCCACCATCACCCTGCCCGGCGGCATCCGCCTGACCGGCACCAACCTGAACTCACCGGTCGTCGCGGCCAACGGCGTCGGTGTGTTCACCGCGCTGTGGGGCCACGCGTCCCGCCGCACCGCCATCGGCACCGCAGTCAAGGCGACCGAGGTGGAACTACGCGACGGCGTGGTGACCGCGGTCCGCCCCGCACCGGGTGAGGGGCCGATCCCGGCCAACACCGCCTACCTGCTCGGCATCGACGCGGGCGCCGATCGCCTCGCCGGTCTCGTCCCGGGCCAGCGGGTCGAGGTGGCCTACCAGCCGCGTACCGACGGCCCGGTCCCGCTCGCCGCGGTCGGCGGCAACCGGGTCCTGGTCAGGGACGGTGTCGTCCAGAACCTCGACGACACCACCATGCATCCGCGTACCGCCGTCGGCTTCTCCGCCGACGGCCGTCGCCTGTGGATGGTGACGGTCGACGGCAGGCAGGCCGACAGCCGAGGCATGACCGAACGCGAACTCGCCGAACTGCTGCGCTCTTTCGGTGCCGACGACGCCCTGAACCTGGACGGCGGCGGCTCGTCCACACTGCTGGCCCGCCGTCCCGGCGACAGCGCCGCCGGCGTGCACAACCAGCCCTCAGACGGTGGCGAACGCTTGGTGCCCAACGGGATCGGCCTGACCGCGAATCGCGGCAGCGGTCGTCTGACCGCCTTCCGCGTGGAACCGGCTGTCCGGGCCGGTGCGGCCGACCGAGTGCTTGCCGGTCAGACCCGAGTCGTGACTGCCCATGGTCACGACGAGACTGGTGCCCCAGTTCCCGGTGAACCCACCTGGCGTGTTGCCCCAACACGAGCAGGGAAGGTGTCCCGGGGTGTGTTCCACGCTAGCACTTCCGGGAAGGCGACTGTGACCGCTTCCCGGGGTTCTGCCAGGGGATCGACGACTTTCACCGTATTGGGTAAAGCCACCCGGATCGACTCCGACACCGAGCGCGTCTCGCTGTCCGGCCTGGGCGCCCGCGGCCGGTTCCAGATCCTCGGGCAGGACGCCGAGGGCTTCAGCACCTGGCTCGAACCCGCCGACGTGACCCTCGAATACGACCAGCGCGTGGTGCAGATCAGCAAGGACCGCAACGGTTTCGTCGCCGCGGCCGTCGCCGGATCCGGCGCCACGGTGGTCAAGGCCAAGGTCGGCGATCTGACCACCCACCTGGGCGTCACCGTCGGTGTCAGTCCCCGCGTTGTGTCCACAATGGACGATCTGACCGGCTGGCGGACAAGCGTGTTCCCCGCCGTGGTCGGCGCCGCGATTTCCCTGGTGCCAGGCCGAAACGGCGGCAAGGCGATCGGTCTCGACTACCGGCTGACCGGCACCACGGCGACCCGTGCCGCCTACCTGAACGCAGAACCGCCCGCCGTGCTGCCCCCTGGCACCCAACGGCTTGGCGTGTGGGCACACGGCGACAACAACAAGGCGTGGCTGCGCATGACCCTGCTGGACGCCGCGGGCACGCCCACCGTCGTCGACCTCGCCCGCCAGGTCGACTGGACCGGCTGGCGCTACGTCGAGGCCCCGATCCCGGCCGCGCTGACCGGCCAGCTGCGCCTGCAACGGCTCTACCTGGTGGAAACCGACCGCGAACGCCAGTACGAAGGCAAGATCGCCTTCGCCGAGCTGACCGCGCAGGCCGCCGTCCCGATCACCGTGCCCGGCGATCCCGCGGCCCAGGACCCGGCGATCATCCGCACCGGCACGCTGGAACCCCGTCCGGGCGCGGTGCGGGTGGCGGTGGTCAGCGACGCCCAGTTCACCGCGGACGCGCCCGAGGGTCCGCTGGTCGCACAGGCCCGGCGCACCCTCCGTGAAGCATTGGCCGCCAGGCCTGACGTCCTGCTCATCAACGGCGACCTCGTCGACCGAGCCCTGCCCGCCGACATGGCCCTGGCACGTCAGATCCTGGACAGCGAACTGGGCGACCGCGTTCCCTGGTTCTACCTGCCCGGCAACCACGAGACCTACGGACCGGGGGACACCTCCGAGTTCCGCAAGCACTTCGGCGCGACCCACCGGGTGGTCGACAAGAACGGCCTGCGCCTGATCCTGCTCGACTCCGCACTGGGCTCACTCCGCGCGGGCGGGTTCGACCAGGTGCGCGCGCTGCGCACCGCGCTGGACACCGCGGCCACCGATCCGAACGTCAAGTCGGTGCTGGTCGCGATGCACCACCCGGTGGACGATCCGACTCCCGCCGCCGCCTCCGAGCTGTCCGATGCCAAGGAGGCCACCCTGCTGACCACCTGGCTGGCCGAATTCCGGGCCAGGAGCGGGAAACCGGCCGTGTCGGTGGCCGCGCACGCCGGCCTGTTCCACGCGACCAGGCGCGACGGCGTCCCCTACCTGATCAACGGCAACTCCGGGAAGGCGCCGGCCGCGGCCCCGGCCGACGGCGGGTTCACCGGTTGGACGCTGCTCCGGGTCGACCCCGCCGCCGGGAATCCCGTGCAGGCCGAGCAGCGCCCGCACGTCGACGGCCTGACGCTGGACATCCCGGCCACGCTGGCCCCCGGCGCAGGCCATCGGCTGACCCCGACCGTGCGGCAGGGCATCCGGACGTTCCCGATCGGCTATCCCATCGCGGCCACCTACACCGCGACCGATGCTCTGCACCTGGGCCCACCGGCCACCGCCGCCCCGGCGCACATCGCCGCCTTCGACCCGGCGACCGGGGTGCTCACCGCCCTGAGACCCGGCACGGCCACCCTCACGCTGGCCGTCAGCAACACGGCCACCAGCGCACCCGTCACCGTCCGCTGACCTGCGGCGGAATCCGAAATCCAGGAGGCGGGCCCGGCGCCCACCCCGCCGGGCCCGCCTTATACACCACCCCGCAGCCACCCCCGCCTGAAACCGCTCTCAAGATCGCGACCTATCCACAACAAGGCACCTGTCCACAGCTGACCCACGTGCCGATTCCCTCCCCGCCCCCGCCCCGCCAAGCTCGACCCATGACCACAGCCACGGCCACCGCCGCCCCGCCGCGCCCACCCCGGCAGACCGTCCACCTCTGGGAACCCGGCGACGTCATCGCCGCCCTCCCACCCCTGATCGGCTTCCACCCAACCGATTCGCTGGTGATCCTCTACCTCGTCGACCGCGCCAGACTGGAGATCCAACGCGTTCTCCGCGCCGATCTGCCCTCGCCAGCGGGCGAGGAGGAGTTCATCGCGTTCGCCTGCGACAACATCCTGGCGAGCGGAGCCACCTCGGTGCAGCTCTGCGTCATCGGCGGCGACACGCGAACATCCGCCCAGCCGGAGGAATCCGCCACCGTCGTCGCCCTGCCCACCCGGCCGCCGCGGCGCGCGCTGGTCCTCACCCTCACCCAGGTACTCCGCAAGCAAGGCATCGAGGTCATGGAATCGCTGTGGGCCGAAAGCACCCGGCACAACGCTTCTTGGCAGGACTACGAACACCCGGAGAACACCGGTGCCGTGCCCGATCCGGATGCCTCGCTGCTGACTGTGGCCACCGTCGCCGCGGGCGGTATCACCTACAACTCCCGCGAGGAGCTGGCCAAGAACCTGGAGGGTGAGGAACAGGCGCTGAACAGGCGGAGTTGCCGGCTCGACTGGCACGCGGACCACACGATCCCCGGCGGCGGCCCGACCCCCGCGGCCGGCATCCGCGCCATCCAGGCCGAGCTGAAGAACATCGCGGACGGCTCCTTCACGGTGACCGACAACCTCATCGTCCGCCTCGCGCTGACCCTCAACGACCACCGGGTCCGGGACGTGGCCTTGACCATGACCCTGCGCGAGGACGCCGGCGACGCCGCCGAGCGGCTGTGGCTGGAACTGACCCGCGAGACCCCGGCGCCGGAATGCGCCGAACCGGCCACCCTGCTCGCCTTCGCCGCTTACCGCCGGGGCGACGGGGTGCTGGCCAACATCGCCCTGGAACACGCCACGAAGGCGCAGCCGAGCCACACGCTGGCCTCGCTGCTCGGCCGGGCCATCGACGCCGGACTGCCGCCGAAGGACGTGCTGACCGCGGTCAACAACACCCACCGGCTCGGCATGGACATCGTCATCCCCCAGCAGTCGACCCCGGTGGACTGAACCGGGAGACCCCCGCCGGTCAGTCCGACCGGTACCGCAACAGCTCGCCCGGCTGACATCCCAGTGCGTCGCACAGCAGGGTCAGCGTGGAGAACCGCATGGCCTTGGCCTTGCCGGTCTTGAGAATGGAGAGATTCACGATGCTGATCTGAACCCGATGGGACAGCTCGGTGAGCGTCATGCCCCGGCGCTCCAGGAGTTCGTCCAGCAACACCTCGATGCGATGTCCCTCGATCAGCTCGACCGGCGACATCAGACGGTGCCCTCCAGTTCATCCCGCAACACCACGCCGCGCCGGACGATCTCCGACCCGGCCAGCGCGGCCAAACCGACCAATGCCCAGGTCAACGCACGACCGTCCGGCCACTGGAACATCCCGGGGCCGGTCAGCACCACCTCGGTGAGCCCGGACCGCGCCACGGAGTCGAGCACCCCGGCGGCCAGGTTGCCGAGCAGTAGCAGAAACCCGATGTGCCGCAACGATCTCACGGTGGTCGCGGCGAACATCGGCCGCTCACCCACATTGATCCGACGCATCACCCGAGCCACCAGGAGCAGTGCCACCACATCGATCAGCGCGTAAGGCAGCCAGGTCAGCAGCACCAACCAGAAGAACTCCGCCGAACCATCCCGAGCGAGGAAGGTGACGATCCCGCCGCCGACACGAAACCCCGGCGCCAGAGCCTCCGGCGCGGTCGCGGACATCGCCAGTCCGACGGACTGCTGCCCCACGGTCAGTCTGATCCCCATCTCGATCAGGCGGAGGATCCCCAGGAACGCGGCGACCACCGCCAGCCACCGCAACCACCGGGTGGGCGTCCCGGCCCCCAACACAGCATGTTCCATAGTTCCCCCGAACTTCGGTCTTATCGAATAACGATAAGTCGTCCGCCGCTGATCGGCTACCCCCGATCCTGCCGCTCAGCCACTGAACTCCCGGAGGTGATCCCGAGCCCACGACTCGAATCCCGTCGCGGCCCGCCCCAGCGCTCGCGACACGTCCTCGGTCACCACGGCGTTGTGCCCCCGCCGTGCCCAGGACGCCCCGGCGACGATCGCGTCCACGATCGCCGTGCCCATCCCCCGCTCAAGCAACCGAGCCCATGCCTCCGCCGGCGGCAGATTTTCCGTCGCCACCGGACGGTTCAGCAGCTTCGCCAGGACCGCCGCCTGGTCCGGCACGCTGAGCGGCTCGGGGCCGGTCAACGTATAAGTCTGTCCATTGTGGAGGGAAGAGAGGAGGGTCTCCGCCGCCACCGCGGCCACGTCCCGCGGATCGACCACACCCTGGGTGGCCGTGCCGGTCATGTTCGGCGCCGGTGCACCGGCCCGGAGCAGATCGGCCCGGCCCAGTGTGTTCGAGGCGAAGCTCGACGGCCGCAGGATCGTCCAGTCCGGCACGCTGTCGCACACCGCCCGCTCCGCCTCGGCGTGCCAGTGACCGATCACGGTGTCGCCGTCGCGTTCGCCCGAGCCGATCGCGGACAGCTTCACCACTCGCCGCACCCCGCCCGCCGCGGCGGCCGCCACCAGTGCTCGGTCATGGTCGGCGGTCGGCGCAGGCGGGGCGGTCAACAGGAACACCGCGTCGACACCCTCGACCGCGGTGGCCAGGGAAGCCGGGTCGTCGTAGTCGGCCCGCACCACATCGACCTTGGGAAAGGAGGGAACTCGAGCCGGATACCGGGTCATCGCCCTGACCGGTTCACCTCGCGCAGCGAGCAACCGCAGCACCTGACTGCCGATGACGCCGGTGGCACCCGTGATCAGCTTCATCCCGATGATGCTGCCGCCGCGGCGCGCGTGGTCGCTTGGAGGTTTCGGCACACCTGCGCCGCGACGGTCCGTTGCCGGGTCGCGGCCACCTACGGTGGTGTCGTGGCGGACCGACAACGCGCGCTCCCGGTCGCCGCCGACCTGCTGCCCTGGATCGCGGGCATCGGGATGGCGGAGCTGGGCACTGCCGAGGTGGCACCGGCACTGACCACGGCGCCGGACACCGCGGCGAGCCTGGTGTACCGCGCCGAGGCGAGTGGCCCCGGTGAGCTGATGGTGCTGGGGCCGCGGACCAAGGCTGCCTACTTCACGCGCGATCCGGGCACGTGGTGTCTGAGCCTGAGCATCCGTCCGGGCCGTGGCCAGTTGCTGTTCGGCCGGTCGGTGCGCGTGCTGACCGACCGCGCGGTGCCCTTGCGGGCGTGGTGGGGTGGGTCAGTGGACGACCTGGTCGCCGACCTGGCGGGCCTGGCCGCGGAACCACTCGCGGAGCCTGGCACCGGCGGTGCTGGCCAGGCTCGCTGATCTGGGTGCCGACGAGGTGGCCCACAGCGACCTGGCGAGCAACGCGGCCACCGCCCTGTCCGGGCCTGGACACGACCGGATACCGGACGCGTGGCAGGCGGGCGCCGGGAGACGGGACGCCGTGCCGGCCGGTGGGGTGCGGGCGACCGCGTTGCGCTTGCACGTCAGCGAACGGCACCTGCGGAACGTCTTCAGTGACGCCGTCGGGTTGTCGCCGAACAGGTTCGCCCGTATCGACCGGGTCCGGGCGGCGTTGTCGGCGGCGGACACCGGGCTGCGGTGGGCGTCGATCGCCAGTGCGGCCGGGTTCTACGACCGGGCGCACCTGACCGCGGAGTTCCGGGCGCTGATGGGTGTGTCGCCGGGTGCGTTCCGGGCTGGGCGGTTGCCCGCGGCCGGGCAGTGCGGGATGACCGTGGTGCGGGACTTGGCCGCGGAGCCCAGGGCGAGAGCGGGCGTCGCCGCGTAGCGGGGTGCGCTGGTGCGGAGCCAGTGCCCTCGCGGGTGTTGTGGCGTGTCCGCGGTGACGTCGGCGGACGGCCTCGCGGCGGGCTTGGCGTGGTGGCCTGGCGGGCGGACGGGTGCTTGTGCCCGGCGGCTGGGCTCCGTGCGCGGTGGGCCGCGGGCGTGCTGGACTGCGGCCGTGGTGGGCTGCGGGTGCGGGTGCGGTGGACTGCGTGTGTGGTGGGCTCGGCGGGTTAGCTGAGTTCGTCCGCCACCGCTGCCAGGACCTGTTCCCAAGGGATGGTGGGGCCGCTGGTGGTGGGCAGGATGCGGACGCCTGCGTCGCGGAGGCGTTCCAGGTGGCCGGGCCAGGCTGGGTGGCGGGTGGAGTCCGGGGAGACCCTCGGGAGCAGGATGACCGGGGTGTTGGGCATGCCCAGGGCTTCGCACAGGTGAGTGAGGGCCTGGTTGTCGGACAGGCCGAGGGCGAGTTTAGCGATGGTGTTGGCCGTGGCGGGGGCTACCGCGTAGCAGTCCGCGGGCGGGTGTGGCTTCGGTTCCGTGGGCAGGCGGGGGGCCCAGCGGACCGGCAGGCCGGTGAGGTCTGCCAGGGGCGTGACCAGGTCGGCTGCCTCGAACCAGCGGGCGGCGGTGGGGGTCAGGGTGATGGCCACCTGCCAGCCCTGGGTGACGGCGGGGCGGACGAAGCCGTCGAGGAGTCCCTCGGCCCCGCCTGCCCCGGAGACGACCAGGCCGACCACCGGAGCGGCCGGGTCGACCACCGGAGTGGTCGGGGCGCTCGGCGGGGTGGCTGAGGTGGCCGCCGGGGCGGCGGGGGCGGGGGTGTCAGGCATGGGTCAGTTGGTCCTGGCCTTGGTGAACTCCCAGGCGTCGGCGACGATGCCGGCCAGGTCGGCGCGCTGGGGCTTCCAGCCCAGGTCCTCGCGGGCGCGGTCGCTGGCGGCGATCAGCACCGCGGGGTCGCCTGCGCGGCGAGGGGAGATCTTGGCGGGGATGGGGTGGCCGGTGACCGTGCGGCAGGTCTCGATGACCTGCTGGACGGAGAAGCCGGTGCCGTTGCCCAGGTTGAAGATCCGGTGTGCGCCCGCGGTGGCGTGCTCCAGGGCGAGGAGGTGGGCGTCGGCCAGGTCGACGACGTGGATGTAGTCGCGGACGCAGGTGCCGTCCTCGGTGGGCCAGTCGTCGCCGAAGACCTGGATCTGCTCTCGCTGGCCCAGGGCGACCTGGAGCACCAGCGGGATCAGGTGGGTCTCGGTGGCGTGGCGCTCGCCGAACTGGCCGTAGGCGCCGGCCACGTTGAAGTAGCGCAGGCTCACCGCGGCCAGGCCGTGGGCGGCGGCGTAGGAGGTCATCGCGTGGTCGATGGCCAGCTTGCTCGCGCCGTAGGTGTTGGTCGGGCTGGTCGGCGCGGTCTCCTGGATCGGGACCTCCTTCGGCTCGCCGTAGGTGGCGGCGGTGGAGGAGAAGACCAGGCGGGGGGTGCCGTGTTCCTTGATCGCGTCGAGGAGCTTCAGCGAGGTCACCACGTTGCCCTGCCAGTACTTGGCCGGGTCGACCATGGATTCGCCGACCAGGGACTTGGCGGCGAAGTGCAGCACGCCGTCGAAGCCCTCGGCGAGCAGGGTGCCCGCGACCTCGCCGATGTCGCCCTGCACGAACCGGGTGCCCGCGGGCACCGCGTCGGCGTGGCCGGTGGACAGGTCGTCCACCACGGTCACCTCATGTCCGGACTCCACCAACCGGGCAGCGCACACACTGCCCACGTATCCGGCGCCGCCCGTGACGAGAAGCCTCACTACGTCCAACCTTCCTGTGGGAGAAAAACTGCTGGTCAGCGCCGCCGCGAGGGAGATCCGCGGCGGCCATTGACCGGGTCAACCTAGCGAAACGGCTACTTGTCCCGGCCGGCACCCGCTGCGGGCACCCCGCTGAACAGGCGCGGCGGGGTCAGCTTGCGTTCGGCGAAGGCCGCCGTGACCTCGGCGCGGACCCGCTCGCCCAGTTCGACCGGGACCAGGGCGATCGCCGAGCCGCCGAAACCGCCGCCGGTCATCCGGGCGCCGAGGGCGCCCGCGGCCAGGGCCGAGTCGACGGCGACGTCGAGTTCCAGGCAGGAGATGCGGTAGTCGTCGCGCATGCTCGCGTGCGAGGCGGTCAGGATCGGGCCGATCGCGGCGAGGTCGCCCGCGCGCAGGTGGTCGACGGTGGCCAGGACCCGGGCGTTCTCGGTGACGATGTGCCGGACCAAGGGACGCAGGTTTTCCGGGAGGGCGGCTTCGGCCGCGGCCAGGCCGTCCAGGGAGACATCGCGCAGGGCCGGGATGCCGAGCAGTTCGGCGGCCTGTTCGCAGCCGGCGCGGCGGGCGGCGTAGCCGCCGTCGGTGTGCGAGTGGCTGGCCCGGGTGTCGATGACCAGGATTTCCAGGCCGTGGGCCGCGGCGTTGAAGGGGACCTGCTCGGTCTCGCCGGAGCGGACGTCCAGGAACAGGGCGTGGCCTTCGACGCAACGCAGGGACGCGGTCTGGTCCAGCAGGCCGGTGGGGGCGCCGACGAACTCGTTCTCGGCACGCTGGATCCAGCGCGCCAGGGTGGGCAGGTCGGGGGCGATGGTGCCGGCGGACCCGGGCCGGCCAGGGGCGTCACCGGAGGCGGCGGGGCTGGCCGTGCCAGGGGCGGGGACGG
This sequence comes from Crossiella sp. CA198, assembly GCF_052078295.1. NCBI lineage: Bacteria > Bacillati > Actinomycetota > Actinomycetes > Pseudonocardiales > Pseudonocardiaceae > Crossiella > Crossiella sp. CA198. Next base: position 120,404 of record NZ_JBQJIM010000018.1, on the reverse strand, counting down.
CGGGGTGGCCGGAGAGGTCCAGCAGGGCCAGGGCGGTGGCGCATTCCAGGGCGTGGGAGCTGGACAGGCCTGCGCCGGCGGGGACGTCGCCCGCGATGAGCAGGGTGGCGCCGGTGACCGGGATGCCGTTCTCGCGCAGGGACCAGGCGACGCCGCTGGGGTAGGCGGGCCAGCCGGAGAGCAGGCCGGGGGTCAGGGCGGCGACCGGGACGGGGTCGGCCTGGTTGAGCTTGCTGTCATCGCCCAGAGTGGCCACGGAGAGCAGGCCGTCGGTGCGGGGGGCGGCGGCCACGGCGATGCGGTGCGGGATGGCGAAGGGGAGCACGTAACCGTCGTTGTAGTCGGTGTGCTCGCCGATCAGGTTCACCCGGCCGGGGGCCGACCACACGCCAGTGGGTTCGCCGATGCGCGTGCGGAACTCCTCCGCCGCCCGTTGGGCCTGGTTCACACGTACTCCATTGGTGGGATAGCGGCGGCGGATGGTGAGCAAGCCGGTGGTGCGGCGCCCGGGGGATGGGCTGGCGGCGAGGCATGGGCCGTGCGCTGAGCGTGCGGCGGCGGGGCCGCCGGCCCTGGGGCCGGGGCCGGGGTGCCGGGTGCCGCCGGAGCCGGGGCTGCCGCGGCCGCCGGAGCCGGGTGCCGCGGGTGGCCCGCACCGGGGCGCCGCCCGGACCCGCTGCTGGTGGCCAGCGGGTCGGGCGGGTTCAGCTGGTTCGGACGAGCACCGCGTGCGCGATGTCGTAGGTCAGCTCGGCCGAGGCGGAGTCGCCGGTGACGCGCACGGGCTGGCTGGCGCCGGACTGGTGCACCCGAACCGTGCCGCCGGGGGTGATGCCCGCCGACTTCAGCTCGTTCATCAGGTCCGGGTCCGACTGGACGTGTTCGGCGATGCGGCAGACCTCCACCTCACCACCGCCCGCCCTGGCGATGTCGGTGAGCCGGCGCAGGTCCAGGTCCGCAGGCGGGGCCGGTTCGCCGACGCCCAGGCGGTCCAGGCCGGGGATGGGGTTGCCGTAGGGCGAGGTGGTGGGGTGGTTGAGGAGTTTGACGAGCTTGCGCTCGACGGCCTCGCTCATCACGTGTTCCCAGCGGCACGCCTCGCTGTGCACGTGCTCCCACTCCAGGCCGATGACGTCGACCAGCAGGCGTTCGGCGAGCCGGTGCTTGCGCATCACGGCGATCGCCCGGCTGCGGCCGGCGTCGGTCAGCTCAAGGTGCCGGTCGTCGGCGACAATGAGCAGGCCGTCGCGCTCCATCCGCGCGACGGTCTGACTGACCGTCGGCCCGCTCTGTTCCAGGCGCTCGGCGATGCGGGCGCGCAGTGGAACCACGCCCTCTTCCTCAAGCTCGTAGATGGTGCGGAGGTACATCTCGGTGGTGTCGATGAGGTCGTTCACACGCGCTCCCCTTCGTCGTGGGCAATGTTAGTCCTACTGGCTGACATCCATGGCGTTCACCCGGTGTCAGGAGTAGTGCGGGCGGGCAGTATGGGGTGGTGCATCCGCTGATCACTCCCGCCGCGCTGGCCGAGCTGCTCACCACTGACCGCCCGCCGGTGGTCCTCGACGTGCGGTGGCGGCTGGCCGGGCCGCCGGCTCGCGCCGACTACGACCGCGACCATCTGCCGGGCGCGGTCTTCGTCGACCTCGACGCCGACCTCTCTGCAACGCCGGGACCCCTCGGTCGTCATCCCCTGCCCGGCACAGATCACCTCCAGGCCGTGCTGCGCGCGGCCGGGGTGTCCGCCGGGACCTCCGTGGTGGCCTACGACGCGGGCGACGGATCGGTGGCGGCGCGGCTGTGGTGGCTGCTGCGCTGGGCCGGGCATCGCGAGGTCGCCGTACTCGACGGAGGTTACGCTGGGTGGACGAAGGCTGGACACCCGGTCACCGCCGAAGTTCCGTCGCCACGGCCGGGTGACATCGTGGTCGAACCGGGCCAGTTGCCGGTGCTGGACGCCGAGCAGGCCGGGAAGTGGGCGCGGGAGGCGTTGCTGCTGGACGCCCGCGCGCCGGAGCGCTACCGCGGCGAGGTCGAGCCGATCGACCCGGCGGCCGGGCATGTGCCGGGGGCGGTGAACGCGCCGTTCTCCGGGCACATCGGGCCGGACGGGTCCTGGCGCACCGCCGAGGAGCTGGCGGCGCGGTTCCGGGAGCTGGGGGTCGCGGCGGGGCGGCCGGTGGGGGCCTACTGCGGGTCGGGGGTGACCGCGTCCTCGATCGTGCTCGCGCTGGAGGTGTCCGGGCTGACCAGTGCGGCGGCGCCGGCCGCGCTGTACGCGGGGTCGTGGTCGAACTGGTCGGCGGATCCGAGCCGTCCGGTTGCCACCGGTGAGCTGCCGGGCTGATTCGGCGGGTGCGGGCGGGCTGACCGGCTGACTCGGCGGGCGCCGCGAGGAGGCGGGGCGCGGCCAGACAAGGCGGGTGCCGCCCGGAATGGTGGGGCGCTGCCCGGAAAGCTGGGTGGCGTAAGGAAAATCGGATGACAGGGCCAGCCCTGCCCTGTCATCCTTCGCGGCATGTTCGGGACCGTCCACAGCGCATCGCTCGCAGGCCACTGCCTGCCGGGCGCGCTGTCGGCCGTCTCAGCCTGGCTGTCCGGCGCGCGAAGCTGACCCTCCTCCCGCTGTGGAGAACCGAAGGAGGAGGGTGGCCCGCCCCGGCGGCCCCCACTCCTTGCGAGTAGCCGGGGTCGTTGGTCGGTTCTCGCTTGACCCTCACCGAACGTGAGGGTCGAGCCTGGTCTCATCCGACCCGAGGAACAGTCATGAGCAAGCAGCAGTACACCCGGACCAAGCCGCACCTCAACATCGGCACCATGGGCCACGTCGACCACGGCAAGACGACCCTGACCACCGCGATCACCAAGGTGCTTGCCGAGCAGGCCGGGTCCACCACCGACTACGTCGCCTTCGACCGGATCGACAAGGCGCCGGAGGAGATCGAGCGCGGGATCACCATCAACATCGCGCACGTGGAGTACGAGACGCCGACCCGGCACTACGCGCACGTGGACATGCCGGGGCACGCCGACTACGTGAAGAACATGATCACCGGCGCGGCGCAGCTGGACGGGGCGATCCTGGTGGTCTCCGCCGAGGACGGGGCCAAGCCGCAGACCAGGGAGCACATCGTGCTCGCCCGGCGGATCGGGGTCGAGCACCTGGTGGTGGCGCTGAACAAGGCGGACCTGGTGGCCGATGAGGAGCTGCTGGACCTGGTGGAGCTGGAGATCCGGGACCTGTTGTCCCGGTACGGCTTCGACGGGGACGCGGTGCCGGTGATCCCGGTGTCGGGGCTGCGTGCGCTGGCGGGCGAGGAGCGCTGGGTGAACAGCGTGCTCGACCTGCTGCGCGCGGTGGACGAGCACGTGCCGGAGCCGGTGCGCCGCCTCGACCTGCCGTTCCTGATGCCGATCGAGAACGTGCTGACCATCACCGGTCGCGGCACCGTGGTGACCGGGGCGGTGGAGCAGGGCTCGATCGCGCTCGGCGACGCGGTGGAGGTGGTCGGGCTGGAGCCGACCTTCGGCAGTGTGTGCACGGGGCTGGAGACCTTCGGCAAGTCCCTGGACCGGGCGCAGGCCGGGGACAACGCGGCGATCCTGCTGCGCGGGGTGAAGCGGGAGCAGGTGCAGCGCGGGCAGGTGCTGGCGCTGCCCGGCAGCGTGCGCCCGCACACCGCGTTCACCGCGCAGGTGTACGTGCTCTCCACCCAGGAGGGCGGTCGCCGGACGCCGTTCCACGCCAACTACCGGCCGCAGTTCCACTTCCGCACCGCGGACGTGGTGGGCGAGATCGAGCTGCCCGAGGGCGTGGTGGTGCGTCCGGGCGACTCGGTCGAGCTGACCGTGCGGCTGGGCAAGCCGGTCGCGATGGGCGCGGGCCTGGGGTTCGCCATCCGTGAGGGTGGGCGGACCGTGGGCGCGGGCACCATCAGCGAGTTGCTCGACTGAAGCACCGGACTGACCCCGCGACATCGCGTCGCGGGGTCAGTCCAGCAGGCCGTCGGGGGCGAAGACGGTGTTCTTGAGGTCGCAGTAGAAATCGAAGCTCCACTGGCCGCCGCCGCGTCCGATGCCGGACTGCCGGGATCCGCCGTAGGGCGCGCGCAGGTCGCGCACCGCGCCGCAGTTGACCCACACCGTCCCGGCGACCAGGTGTGCGGTGACCCGGCGGGCGCGGTCGGCGTTGCCGGTGAACACGGTCGCGGCCAGGCCGTGCCTGCTGTTGTTGGCCAGGGACAACGCCTGCGCCTCGGTGTCGAAGGTCTGCAGGGTGAGCACCGGGCCGAGGATCTCCTCGGTCAGGATCTCGCCGCCGGGCGGCGGATCGGCGAGCAGGGTGGGCCGGTAGTACAGGCCGCCGAGGCGTTCGTGCCGGGAGCCGCCCAGCAGCGGCCGGGCGCCGGCGGCCAGCGCGCGGGTGACGAAACCGTCGATGCTCTTGAGGTGTGCGCGGTGGATCTGCGGGCCGATGTCGGTGCGCACATCCCGCGGGTCGCCCTGGCGCAGGGCGGTGGCGCGCACCAGGAACCGGGTGGTGAACTCCTCGGCCACCCGCCGCTCCACCAGCAGCCGCCCGCCCGCGTGGCAGAACTGGCCCGCGTGGTCGAACTGCTCCACCGCGACCGCGGCGGCCCGGTCCAGATCGCTGTCGGCGAAGATGATGACCGGCGATTTTCCGCCCAGCTCCAACGAAACCGGGGTCAGCGTGGCACCGGCCGCGGCGGCCACCCGGCGACCGGCCGGCGCGGATCCGGTGTAGGCCAGCCGGGCCAGTCCGGGATGCGCGGCCAGTGCGGCGCCCGCCTCGCTTCCGCTGCCCTGCACCAGGTTCAGCACCCCGTCGGGCAGGCCGGCCTCGGCGGTGATCCGGCACAGCAGCGCGGCGGTCAGCGGCGCCCACTCGGCCGGTTTCAGCACCACCGTGTTGCCCGCGGCCAGTGCCGGGGCGAGCCGCCAGCTCGCCTGCAGCAGCGGCGCGTGCCAGGGCGTGATCAGCCCGCACACCCCGGCCGGGTCCCAGCTCACGTGGTTGCGGTGCGCGCGCAGGTGGAAGTCGGGGTGGTGCAGCTCCAGCAGCCGGTCGGCGAAGAACCGGAAGTGGTGCGCGACCCTGGGCAGGGTGGCGCGCAGGTGGGTGCGCAGCAGGCCGCCGTTGTCCACCGTCTCCACCGCGGCCAGGTGGTCCAGCCGCACCAGCACCTCATCGGCGATGGCGTGCAACAGCTCGGCGCGTTCCTCCCTGGTGGTGCGGGAGAAATCGCGGAAGGCCCTGCGGGCGGCGGTGACCGCGGCGTCCACCTCGGCCGGGCCGCCGCGGGCCAGTTCGGCGATGGGCTGCTCGTCCAGCGGCGAGAGATCGGTGAACCGGCGGGCCGAGGGGACCCAGGCACCACCGATCCAATGCTCCTCGGGGATGCGCACCCCCGCCACGGTCGCGACCATTCCGCCCCCTGGCTTGTTCGGTTCCAAACAAGTTAGGTCGCGGCCGCAGGCGGGTCAACCGCCTGCCGGGCATGATGATTGGGCCGATCAGCCCTGTTCACGCAGGGCGGCCCGGCGCGGTTCGCCCTCGCGTTCGAGGTGTCCGATCAACCCGCGCAGGGTGGTGGCCAGCTGCTGGCGGCGCGAGCTGGACAGCTCGTCGACCACGAAGGACTCCTCGGCGTTGAAGGCCGGGAACAGCTTGCGCATCAACCGCTTGCCCTTGGTGGTCAGGTGCAGCACCACCAGGCGGCCGTCCGCGGCGTGCTCGCGCCGTTCGACCAGGCCGCTCTGCTCCAGGGTCTTGACCACCCCGGTGAGCGTGCCCTTGGTGATCCCGGCCTCCGCGGCGACGTGCCTGGTCTCCATATCGCCCCAGATCCAGACCACCCAGAGCACCACGAACCCGGTCCAGGTCAGCCCGGCCGGGCGCAGGATGACGCTTTCCATGTGATTGCGCACCGCGACCGCGGCCCGGTGGATGTTGGCGACCGCGGCCATCGCCTCGAAGTCCAGCGGCAGGTCGCCGAGCCGCTCCCGGACCGCGTGCTCGGTCTCCTGGACGGTGCGCTGTGTCCTCACGCGATCATTGTGCGGGTAACCGGGCGCGCCGACCGAGTGAACGTGTCAGGCGTGCCCAAATCGTTTGCTTCCTTAATAGTGGACCAGACCGCTCAGTCGGTCGGTGCATGCGCATGCAAATGGGCACCAAAGTTCATTTGGTGCCAAACGATTGACCCTTGTGTGCCGTGCGCCGCCGACTTATTGTTCGGATCCAAACAACTTTCCGGAGGGTCGGGTATGGCCGAAAGTGCGGGTGAGCGGGCCGCGGCGGTCGCGTCGGCGCTGGCCGCGGGCGGCGTCGACCTGATCCGGGTGCTCTTCCCCGACCTGCTGGGCATCCCGCGCGGCAAGGAGATCCCGGTCCGGCTGCTGCCCGAGGTGGCCGAGCGCGGACTGTCCTTCTGCCGGGGCGTCTACTACACCAGCGCGCGCGGCGAGAACATCCCCGCGCCCACCGCGCTGGCGGCCGGACTGCCCGATGTGGTGGCCCGGCCGATCCTGGACACGGTGACCCGGTTGCCCTGGGCCGACGGACTGGCCTGGTGCGTGGCCGAGGTGTCCGAGCCGGGCGGGTCGCCCGCGGTGGAGGATCCGCGGGCGGCCCTGCGCCGGGTGCTGGCGCACTTCGCGGCCGACGGGCTCAGCCCGGTGCTCGGCCCTGAGCTGGAGTTCTTCCTGCTGGAGGAGGCCGATGGCGCGGTCCGCCGGTACGGGCCCGGGCTGGGCAACGTCTACACCACCGGCCTCAAGGGCGATCCGCGCGGACTGCTGCCGCACTTCCTGCGCGGGCTGAGCGGGCTGGGCCTGGACATCGTCGGCGGCAACCACGAGTTCGGCTCCGGCCAGTTCGAGATCAACCTTGGCCACACCGGCGCGCTCGCCGCCAGTGACGCCTGCTTCGGCTTCAAGCTCGGCGTGCGCGAGCTGGCCGCCACCCAGGGGCTGCACGCGACGTTCATGGGCAAGCCGTTCAACGACGACGGCGGCTCCGGCTTCCACCTGCACCTGTCCATAACGGACGGTGCGGGGGTGAACCTGTTCGACGATCCGGACGGCCCGCACGGACTCTCCGGGCTGGCCCTGTCCGCGGTGGCCGGGATCCTGGCGCACGCGCCCGCGCTGACCGCGCTGCTGGCGCCCACGATCAACGCCTACCGCCGGTTGCAGCCGGACACCCTGGCCCCGTTCCTGGTGGACTGGGGCCTGGACAACCGCTGCGCGCTGGTGCGGATCCCGCCGGAACGCGGCGGCGGGGCCCGGCTGGAGGTGCGGCTGGGTGATGCCGCGGCCAACCCATACCTGGGCGCGGCCGCGGTGCTGGCCGCCGCCCACCTGGGCATCGCCGGGAAACTGCGGCCGGGTGACCCGCTGATCGGCTACGGCTACGACCCGGCGAAGGCGGGCGCGTTGCCGGGTGATCTGGGCGCCGCGGTGGACGCCCTGGTCGCCGACACCGCGCTCACCGAGGTGCTCGGCCCGGGGCTGGTCGAGGCCTTCGCCGCGGTCAAGCGGTTCGAGGTGGCCGAGTTCGCCCGCTATGTCACCGACTGGGAGTTCCGCGAGTACGCCTACCACCTGTGAGGAGCTGACGGTGAATCTCCGGCACTGGCTGAGCGCCGCCGTTGACCAGCACGAGTCCTGGGCCAAGGGGTTCGGCGACTTCACCCCGCATCCGGCGCTGCAGGTGGACGAGACCCGCTTCGGCGAGGCGCTCGGCGAGCTGGGGGAGCGGCTGCGGGACAACTACCCGTTCTTCCACCCGCGCTACGCCGGCCAGATGCTCAAGCCACCGCACCCGGCGGCCATCGTCGGCTACCTGGCCGCGATGCAGATCAACCCGAACAACCACGCCCTGGACGGCGGCCGGGCCACCGCGGAGCTGGAGAAGGAGGTGATCGCCCAGCTGGCCGGGATGTTCGGCTATGGCACCCACCTGGGCCACCTCACCAGCAGCGGCACCATCGCCAACCTGGAGGCGCTGTTCGTGGCCAGGGAGACCCACCCTGGCAAGGTGGTGCTCTACAGCGCGGACGCGCACTACACGCACAGCCGGATGTGCCAGGTGCTCGGCATCAGCGGTGAGGCGGTGCCGTCCGACGCCGGCGGGCGGATCGACCTGGACGCCCTGGAAACGCGGCTGCGGCGCGGGGACGTCGGCACCGTGGTGCTCACCCCGGGCACCACCGGACTCGGCGCGCTGGACCCGATCCACGAAGCCCTCGCGCTCAAGGACACCTACGGCGTCCGGATCCACGTGGACGCGGCATACGGCGGGTTCTTCTCCCTGGTCGCGGGGGAGTTCGGCATCCCGGCCGCACCGTTCCGGGCCATCGCGCGCTGCGATTCGGTGGTGGTCGACCCGCACAAGCACGGCCTGCAGCCCTACGGCTGCGGCGCGGTGCTCTTCGCCGATCCCGCGGTCGGCCGCTTCTACCGGCACGACTCGCCCTACACCTACTTCACCTCCGGCGAACTGCACCTGGGGGAGATCTCCCTGGAATGCAGCCGGGCCGGCGCCGCCGCGGCCGCGTTGTGGCTGACGCTGAAGGTGCTGCCGCTGACCAGGAACGGACTCGGCGAGGTGGTGGCCGCCGGACGCCGGGCCGCGCAACGCTGGACCGAGCTGATCGAGGACTCGGCGGAGCTGACCCTGTACCAGCGCCCCGAACTGGACATCGTCAGCTATTTCCCCACCAGGCCAACACTGTCCGAAGTGGACAGTGTCAGTGCGGGGACGATGGACCGGGGCATGACCAGCCAGACCGACCCGGTGTTCCTGGCCACCTACACCGTCACTCCCGAGGCGCTGCGCCAGCGCGGGCACCGGCTCACCGAGGACGCCGCACAGGCGCGGATCCTGCGCAGCGTGCTGATGAAACCCGAGCACGAGTCCACTGTGGACTGGCTACATGCCAGGGTGGAAGGTCTGGTCCGCGGCGGCGATCCGCTGGCGTAGCAGGTTCTTGCGCACCTTGCCCATCTCGTTGCGCGGCAGCTCGGCCACCAGCTCCAGCCGATGCGGCTGGTACCACTCGGTCATGCCGCGTTCGGTGAGGTAGGCGCGCAACTGGCTCAGCGTCGGTGGTGGACCGGCGGGCACCACCACCGCGCAGGCCAGCTCGCCCTGGAACCGGTCGGAATAGCCGACCAGCGCCACCTGGTCCACCGCCGGATGCCCGGCCAGCTCGTCCTCGACCTCCTTGACCAGGATCATCGAGATGCCGCCGATCCGGTCCACCCCGCGCCCGGTGACCCGGATCCCGCCGTGCCCGTCGGCTCGGGCCAGATCGCCGGTGTCGTACCAGCCGTGCTCGGCCAGCACCCGGACCGCGCCGGAACCGGTGTCCAGGGTGGCCAGCGCCGCCGCCGCGCCGCGGATGAACAGCCGGGACTCCTCCGCGCTCGCGCCCGGCGCCAGCTCGAACTCCAGGTGCGGCCCGAACCGGCCGTCGCTGTAGGTGGCGGCATCGGCCGGGTCGTCGGCCCTGGTCCAGCTGAAACCGCCCTCGGTCATCGCCCACAGCGCGCGCAGCGGCAGCCCGTACTGCTCGGCCACCTCACCGGGCAGCTGGCGGGGGATCGGCATGCCACCGGCCAGCACACACCGCCAGGACAGCGGCAGCGGCTCGGCCCGGTGCGCGGCCAGCAGCGCGGTGAGGAACGGCGGCGCGGCGGCCAGCACGGTGGCGCCCTTGGCCGAGATCAGCCGGTTCAGTCCGGCCGGATCCCACTCGTCCTGGTAGAGCGCGGTGCCGCCGCGCAGCAGCGGTAGCAGCACGCCGAAACCCAGTCCGGCGATCCGGGACAGCGAATGCGGGGTCACCGTGATCACCGGATCACCCAGGTCCTCCTCGGCGGCGAAGCCGGCCAGGTTGGCGTGCAGGGTGTTGTGGCTGTGCAGCACGCCCTTGGGCTCGCCGGTGGTGCCCGAGGTGAACAGCACCAGGAACACCCGGTCCGGATCATCCGCTGATCCGTCGTCCGCACCGGTCCAGTCGCCGTCGAGGAAATAGGGCAGGTCCTCGGCCAGCACGCAGGTGCGCGCGCCGGTCCACTGCTGGAATTTGGCCCGTTCCCTCGGCCCCATGCTGGCCATGATCGGCGCGGCGATGGCGCCGACCACGGCGCAGGCCAGGGTCAGCGCGGCGTTCTCCCACCGGTTGGGCAGCTGGTAGGACACCACCGCACCAGGCCCGACACCCCGCGCCCGCAACGCGTCGGCGAACCGGAACACTTGGCGGTGCAGCTCGCGATAGGTCAGGCGCACCGGTTCCGCCTGCCCGGCGACCTGCGCGACTATCGCGTGGCGCGCCGGAAAATCCGCCACCGCCCGGCGTAGATCGGACAACACGGTCGTGTCCCGCCACCCGCCGAGCGCGCGGTAGTGGTTGGCAAGCTCTCGATCCGGGGCGGAAATCCGAGGAATAGCCACGATGCACGATCGTGCCGGGGCACCATGGGCGCGTAAACACCCAGAACGAGCAAGGAGTGCCAAGGTGTCGGTGAACTCGGAGCTGCGCGCCACCCGTGAGTCGATCGTGCGGGAGCACATGGAGTCGGAGAATCGGCACGAGTTCGACGTCACCCTGGGCACCTTCGAGCACCCGCGCTACGAGATCGTCGCCACCGGGGACGTCTACGACGGCGCCGAGGCCGTGAGCAGGTATTTCGACGAGAGCCGGACCGCGTTCCCTGACCAGCGCAACGAGCTGCTCGCGCTGCACCACGCCGACGACGCGGTGATCGTGGAGTTCTTACTCAAGGGCACCCACCAGGGCCCGTTGCGCGGCATCCCGGCCACCGGCCGCGAGTTCACCGTGCGGGCCACCGCGTTCTTCGTCTTCGAGGGCGCCCACCTGGTCTGCGAGCGGGTCTACACCGACATGCTGAGCATCCTGATCCAGCTCGGGCTGGCCCCGATCCAGGGCTTGTCCGGCTGAGTTCGAGGTAGGTTTCACCTCATGGGTGACCGGGTCGCAGTCGTGTGGGACGAGTCGTTTCTGAGCTACGACCTCGGCGGGGACCATCCGCTCAACCCGGTCCGGCTCGACCTGACCGTGCGGCTGGCCCGGTCGCTGGGCGTCCTGGACGGGGTGCCACTGCACCTGCCGGTGCCCGCCACCGAGGCCGAGCTGGAACGGGTGCACGAGCCGAGCTACCTGGCCGCGGTGCAGGCCGCGCCGACCTCGGCCTGGGACGTCGGCCACGGCCTGGGCACCCCGGACAACCCGGTGTTCGAGCACATGCACGAGGCATCGGCGCTGGTCGCGGGCGGTTCGCTGGTCGCGGCCCGTGCCATCGGGGAGGGCAGGGCGGACCGCGCGGTCAACCTGGCAGGCGGCCTGCACCACGCGATGGCCGGGCACGCGGCCGGATTCTGCGTCTACAACGACTGTTCGGTGGCCATCGCCGACCTGCTCGCCCAGGGCGTGGAGCGGGTCGCCTACCTCGACGTGGACGTGCACCACGGCGACGGCGTGCAGGCGGCCTTCTACGACGACCCCCGGGTGCTCACCATCTCGCTGCACCAGCACCCGCTGACGCTGTGGCCGGGCACCGGCTACGCCCGGGAGCTGGGCGTCGGGGACGCCGAGGGCACCTCGGTCAACATCGCGCTACCGCCGAGGGCCACCGACGCTGGCTGGCTGCGCGCTTTCCACGCCACGGTGCCCTCGCTGCTCAAGGCGTTCCGGCCGCAGGTGCTGGTCACCCAGTGCGGCGCCGACACCCACCGCGAGGACCCCCTGGCCGACCTGTCGCTGTCGGTGGACGGGCACCGGGCCACCTACCAGGCGCTCCGCGAGCTGGCCGAGACCTACGCGGACGGCAAATGGCTGGTGCTCGGCGGCGGAGGCTACGCGCTGATGCGAGTGGTCCCCCGATCGTGGACGCACCTGCTGGCCACCGTGCTCGACCGCGACCTGGACCCCGACACCAGCCTGCCCGCGGACTGGATCGCGCACACGGCGCGACTCGCGCCACACGTGCCGCTGCCGACGACCATGACCGATGAGTGCGACCCTTCCTACGTGCCATGGGACAACTCCACCGAAGACCCGCTAGCGGGGTCGAGCATCGGCTCAGGGGACGCGGTGGATTCCGCTATCCGGGACACCCGCCGAGCGGTGTTCCCCTTGCACGGCCTCGACCCCGATGATCCACGCGACTGAGGGACCGATGAGCGAGCCCGAGCCGGATCCGTACGACTACCCGCGCCACTGGGAAGCCGACGTCGTGCTCTCCGACGGCGGCACGGTGCACCTGCGGCCGATCACCCCCGACGACGCCGAACGCCTGCGCGCCTTCCACGGCAGGCTGTCCGAGCGCACCCGCTACCTGCGTTACTTCGGCCCGTACCCGCGCATCCCGGACCGCGACCTGAAACGGTTCACCACCGTCGACCACCAGCACCGGGTGGCCCTGGTCGCGCTGCTGGGCGACGACATCCTGGCGGTGGGCCGGTTCGACCGGCTCAGTGGCACCGGCAAGGCCGCGCTGATCAAGTCCCCGGTCACCGCCCAGTCGCCCGACGGCGAGGTGGCCGAGGTCGCCTTCGTGGTGGAGGACCCGCACCAGGGCCGCGGCCTGGGCTCGATCCTGCTCGAACACCTCACCGCGGCCGGCCGCGAGGTCGGGGTGCGGCGGTTCGTGGCCGAGGTGCTCGCGGAGAACCGGCAGATGGTCCGGGTGTTCCGGGAGGCCGGGTACGCGGTGAGCCGGGCCTTCGACGAAGGCGTGCTGCACCTGGAATTCGCCATCGACGCCACCACCGAATCACTCGCGGTGGCGCACTCCAGGGAACAGGCCGCCGAGGCACGCAGCGTGCACAACCTGCTGCACCCGCGTTCGGTCGCGGTGATCGGCGCCTCCACCGACCACGCCAAGGTCGGGCACGCCGTGCTCAGCAACCTCCTGGTCGCCGACTTCGCCGGACCGGTCTACCCGGTCAACGCCGAGCACCGCTCGGTGCGCGGCGTGCGCGCCTACCCCACGGTGCTCGACATCCCCGACGACGTGGACCTCGCGGTGGTCGCGGTGCCCGCAGCCAAGGTCGGCGAGGTGATGGACGCCTGTCTGGCCAAGGGGGTCAAAGCCCTGGTCGTGGTCAGCTCCGGGTTCGCCGAGACCGGCGCCGAGGGCGCCACCCGGCAGCGCGAGCTGGTCACCGAGGCCCGTGCGCACGGCATGCGGGTGGTCGGACCCAACGCGCTCGGCGTGGTCAACATGGACGCGACCGTGCGGCTCAACGCCAGCCTCGCGCCCACCCTGCCCGGCCGTGGCCGCACCGGCTTCTTCTGCCAGTCCGGCGCACTCGGCAGCGCCATCCTGGCCACCGCCGCCGACCGCGGACTGGGGCTGTCCACCTTCGTCTCCGCCGGCAACCGGGCCGACGTCTCCGGCAACGACCTGCTCCAGTACTGGGAGACCGATCCGGCCACCGATGTGGTGCTGCTGTACCTGGAATCCTTCGGCAACCCACGCAAGTTCGGCAGGCTGGCCCGCAGGCTCGGCCGGTCCAAACCGATCATCGCGGTCAAGTCAGGGCGGCACGCGGTGCGGCCAGGACTGGCGCTCACCTCGGTGGCGGTCGACGAGGCATCCGTGCAGGCGTTGTTCGAGCAGGCCGGGGTGATCCGGGTCGAGTCCCTGGCCCAGCTCTTCGACACCGCACTGCTCTTCGCCCACCAGCCGCTGCCCGCCGGACCGAGGGTGGCCATCGTCGGCAACTCCTCGGCACTGGGCATGCTCGCCGCCGACTCCGCGCTCGCCCAGGGCCTGGAACTGGCCTGCGAGCCCATCGACGTCGGCCCGTCAGCCGCGCCGGAGGTCTTCGCCGAGGCCATCCGCGAGGCGGTGTGCCGGGACGATGTGGACGCCCTGGTCGCGGTGTTCGCCCCGCCGGTGGCGGTGCCGGGCACCGCCTACGCGCGAGCGCTGCGGGAGGCGGTCTCCGAGGGCTGCGGGGCGCGAAAGCCTGTGGTGTCCACGTTCCTGGCCGTGGAAGGCGTGCCCGCCGAGCTGGCCGTGCCCGGACCGGACGGCTCGCCGGGACCCGGCTCACTGCCCTCCTACCCGAGCCCGGAACGCGCGGTGCTCGCCCTGTCCAGAGCGGTCCGGTACGCGCGGTGGCGGTCCGCGCCCCAGGGCCACTTCTCCCGCCCGGCGGACATCGATCCGGCGCGGGCCCGCGCGCTGGTGGACGAGTGGGTGAGTGCCGAGGAGGTGCCGCTCACCGACGAGCAGGTGCTGGACCTGCTGGGCTGCTACGGCATCCGGATCGTGCCTTACCGGGTGGTGTCCGATGTGGACACCGCGATCGAGGCCGCAACCGAGATCGGTTACCCGGTGGCGCTCAAGTCCGCCAGCGCCCGCCTGCGGCACCGCGGCGACCTGGTCGGCGTGCGCCTGGACCTGCCCGGCCGGTACGCGGTGCGCTCGGCGTATGAGGACCTGCGCGAGGTCTCCGCCAACGACGAGGTCTACGTGCAGGCCATGGCCCCCAAGGGCGCCTCCTGTGTGATCGGCCTGCAGGACGACCCGTCCTTCGGCACCCTGGTCTCCTTCGGACTGTCCGGAGTGGTCAGTGACCTGCTCGGCGACCGCGCCTACCGGGCCGTGCCGCTCACCGACGTGGACGCGGACAGCCTGGTCCGCGCGCCCAAGGCGGCCCCGCTGCTCACCGGCTACCGCGGCGACGTGCCTGCCGACCTGGACGCCCTAGCTGGGATCGTGCTCCGGGTGGCCGCGCTGGCCGAGGACCTGCCGGAGGTCCGATCGCTTGCCCTGGAACCGGTGCTGGCCTCCGCCGCGGGCGCGTTCGTGACCAGTGCCCGCGCCTGCCTCGGCCCGCCACCGTCCCGACCGGACAGTGGACCGCGCCGACTTCGCTGACTGGACATATGGTTGATCACATGCCACCTGCCCAGCCTGCCCACCGCGCCGGGGAACCGGTTCGCGACGGGATCCCCGAACACGGGCGGATCCCTCGTTACTACGCGGTCAAGGTCCAACTGCGCGCGGTGATCGAGGAGCTGGGCCCCGGCACCATGCTGCCGAGCGAACGCGAGCTGGCGGAACGGTTCGGCGTGTCCAGGGTCACCCTGCGGCAGGCCGTGGGGGAGCTGGTGCTAGAAGGAAAACTGCAACGGCGGCACGGCAGCGGCACCAGCATCGCGCCGCCCAAGCTGAGCCAGCCGCTGTCGCTGTCCAGCTACACCGAGGGCATGCGCGCCCAGGGCGTGCGGCCAGGGCGCAACCTGATCACCCTGGAACGGCTCACCGCCGACGCCGGCCTGGCCATCGACCTGCTGGTCGAGCTGGGCGCGCCGGTGATCCACATCGAGCGGGTGCTGCTGGCCGACGACGAGCGGGTCGGCCTGGAGTCGACCTACCTGCCCGAGCAGCGTTATCCCGGGCTGCTGGAGGTCTTCGACCCGGCCGAATCGCTCTACGCCTGCCTGCAACAGCAGCTGGGCGTGATCTTCGCCGAGGCGGAGGAACGAGTCGAGACGGTCCTCGCGACCCCGCGGGAGGCGTTGCTGATCGGCACCAACCCGGCCCTGCCCATGCTGCTGCTGCACCGGATCTCCCTGGATCAGCACGGCAACCCGATCGAACGGGTCCGCTCACTCTTCCGCGGCGACCGGTTCAGCTTCGTCACCCACCTCAGACCGCACTGAGGAACCCGAGCACCTCCGCCGCCCAGGCCGCGCCGTTCTCCTCGGCCACCGCGTGCCCGCCGTCCAGCTCCACCAGCCGCGCCCCGGGGATGCCCGCGGCGAGCACCCGGGAATGCCCTGGCGTGCACAGCACATCGCCGCGGGCCGGGAGCACCAGCGTGGGCACCCGGATACCGGGCAGGTCGGGCCGGACGTCGACGTCGAGGGCCATCTCCAGTTGCGCGATCGCGCCCGGGATCGGGTCCTCGGCCAGCCACTTGGTCAACCCGGCCACCAGCTCGGGCACATCGGCGGTGGCCAGGTAGCCGGTGCTGTGGCACATCAGGGTCAGGTACTCGGCCAGCGCGGCCTGATCGCCGGACTCGATCAGCCGCCGCCAGAGGTTGATGGCCAGGCGGAGATGCGGCTCGGGGTAGCCGAAACCGGCGGTGAGGATCAGTCCGTTGACCCGGTCCGGGTGCCGGGTGGCGATGCGCACGGCCACCGCGGTGCCGGTGGAGAAACCGAGCACGGTGAACGGGCCCTCGACCCCGGCGACCAGGCGGTCGGCCAGGCCGTCCAGGGTGAGCGGTTCGGGCGGAGTGGTGCCGGAGCCGGGGTAGTCCTGGGCGATGACGGTGTGCTCGCGGGAGAGGGTGTCCAGGATCGGGCCGAAGCTGTCCTCGACGGTGCTGCCGACGCCATGGGCCAGCAGGACGGTGTGGCGGGTCATGATCGCGACGGTAAATCCTGACATCGATGTGAGGGTCAAGTCGCATACTGGCCGGTGTGATCGACTGGACTCAGGCGCGGGTGATCCGGGTCAGGCGCGAGGCGGACGAGCGCGGACTGCTGCTGGTCCGCGGCCCCGAGGCGGCCGGGTGGGGCGAGGTGCTCGCGGTGCGGCCGGGCGTCGAGCCCTGCTACTGCATGTGCGCGGGAGACCTGACCATCCTGGTGCAGGACCAGGCCAAGCGGCTGCTCGGCGAGCTGCGCTGGCATCACTTCGACGCGCTGAGCGCGGGCGCCGGGACGCGGCCGCTGGTCGATCCGGACCGGCTCATCCGGCAGCTGGTGCGAGCCAGGGTGCTGCTCGTGCGGGATGGCGAGCCGGAGTGGCTGCCGCGTGAGCGGTGGGGTGTCCCGGACGTCGTGGAGATCCGGGTGCGGGCCGGGTTCTGGGCGCTGGTCAACGCGTTCGCGCTGGCCTCATGGCAGGTGGGGTACGGCGACCGGGAGTGCCGGGTGCGGGGTGACGGAGTCGTGGCGGTGCTGCGCCAGGACGGGGACGAGGTGCTGATCTCGGCGCGGCTGGGCGGGTCGCCGGAGGCGCGGTTCCGGGACACCGTGCGGCGTTTGATAACGGACTGATAACTGGTCTAGTTCATCTTTACCTGGGAGTTCACCCTCGGTTGGGCTGATGGTCCCGGGCTGTTCGGTTGCGCCGACAACCGTGTGCCCGGTGCGAGTACTGATCGTGGGCGGCGGCGTGCTGGGGACCATGCACGCCTGGCAGGCCCTCTCCCGAGGCCATGACGTCATCCAGCTCGAACGCGAGCCCGAGGCCAGGGGCGCCTCGGTGCGCAACTTCGGCCTGGTCTGGGTGAGCGGGCGGTCCGAGGGCGCCGAACTGGCCACCGCGCTGCGCGCCCGCGAACTGTGGGAGCAGCTGGGCGCCGAGGTTCCTGGGCTCGGGTTCCGGGCCGCCGGATCGCTCACCGTGTTGCGGACCGACGCCGAACTGGCCGTGGCCGAGGCGTTCGCCGCCTCCGCCGCCGCGGCCCAGCGCGGCACCACCCTGCTCGACCCGGAGCAGGCCCGGCTGCGCAACCCGGCGCTGCGCGGGGAGTTCCTGGCCGCGCTGTGGTGCGAGAAGGACGGGGCGGTCGAGCCGCGGACCGCGCAACCCGCGCTGCGGCAACACCTCCAGGCCACCGGGCGCTACACCTGGCTGCCCGGCCGCGAGGTGCGCGAGCTGACCGGCACCGGGGTCCGGGACGATCACGGGCAGCGGCACGAAGCCGATCTGGTGCTGCTGTGCACCGGCGCGCAGCTCGGCGGACTGGCCAGGGAGGTGGCCGGGGAACTGCCGTTGCGGCGGGTGCGGTTGCAGATGATGCAGACCGAACCGCTCGGCGCGGACTTCCCGACCGCGGTGGCCGACGCGGACAGCCTGCGCTACTACCCGGCCTACGCCGGACCCGCGCTGGAAGCCTTGCGCGCCAACCAGCCCCAGGCGCCGGTGGCCGCCGAACACGCCATGCAGCTGCTGGTCGTGCAGCGCCGCGACGGCGGGCTGACCATCGGCGACACGCACGGGTACGAGGAACCGTTCCCCTTCGACACCGACGAAGCACCGTATGAGTACCTGCGCGAGGTCACCGAATCCCTGCTGGGTCAACAGCTTCCGCCGATCCGGCGGCGCTGGGCCGGGGTGTACGCGCAGAGCCTGACCGGCGAGATCGTGCACCGGGCCCGGCTCACCGACCGGGCCTGGGTCATCGCCGGACCCGGCGGGCGGGGCATGACCTGCTCGCCCGCGATCGCCGAAACCACCGCGCTGGAGGCCGGACTGTGACGATCACCTTGGCAGTGCTGGACATGGCGGGCACCACCGTGCTCGACGGCGGACTGGTCGAACGCGCGTTCACCGCCGCGGTCGGCGCGGTCGGCGTCGAACCGGACGCGCCCGCCTACCCCGGCATGCTCGACTACGTGCGCCGCACCATGGGCGAATCCAAGATCACCGTCTTTCGCGCGCTGCTCGACGGCGACGAGGATCGTGCCCAGACCGCCAACCAGGCCTTCGAGCAGGCCTACGCCGACCTGGTCGACGCCGGGCACTGCGACCCTGTTCCGGGAGCCGCGGCGGCCATCACCCGCCTGCGGGACAACGGGATCAAGGTCGCCCTGGGCACCGGATTCGCCGCGCCCACCCGGGACCGGCTGCTGGCCGGACTGGGCTGGGCCGGCCTGGTCGACCTCAGCCTCACCCCCGCCGAGGCCGGGCGCGGACGGCCGTATCCCGACCTGGTGCTCACCGCCGTGCTGCGGCTGGGCATCGAGGACGTCCGCCAGGTCGCCGTGGTCGGCGACACCACCGCAGACGTCCACAGTGGACTCCGCGCGGGTGCGAGCGTGGTGGCCGGGGTGCTCACCGGCGCGCACGACCGCGCGGCACTCACCGCCGCCGGTGCCACGCATGTGCTTGAGTCTGTCCGCGAGCTACCCGACCTGCTGATCAAGCCATAAAGCCGTTGAGGGAGAACATCATGCGCCGGTTGCTGGCCGCCGCCATCACCCTGACCCTGCTCGCCGTCGGTAGCGCCTGTGGCGGCACCGCGGGCGGCAGCGGCACTGACACCGTCGTCGTCTACAGCGCCGACGGCCTCAAGGACTGGTACGCCAAGCGGTTCGCCGAATTCACCAAGAAGACCGGCATCGCGGTCAACGTGGTGGAGGAGGGCTCCGGCGGGATCGTGTCCCGGATGGAGAAGGAACGCGCCAACCCCCAGGCCGACGTGCTGGTCACGTTGCCGCCGTTCGTGCAGCGCGCCGCCCAGCAGAACCTCCTGGCCGAGCACCGGATCCCGGGCGCGGACCAGGTCCCGGCCGGCGCCCGCGACCCGGGCAACCGGTACGCGGCGATGATCAACAACTACCTGGTCATGGTCTACAACCCCGACCACGCCAAGCCCGCCCCGCGCACCTGGGACGACCTCCTCGACCCGCGGTTCAAGGGCAAACTCCAGTACTCCACCCCCGGCCAGGCCGGGGACGGCACCGCGGTGCTGCTGCAACTCCAGCACGTGCTCGGCGACCAGGGCGCCCTCGACTACCTCAAGCGCCTGGAAGCCAACAACGTCGGCCCGTCCTCCTCCACCGGCAAGCTGCAACCCAAGGTGGCCAAGGGCGAACTGCACGTGGCCAACGGCGACCTGCAGATGAACCTGGCGCTGATCAACAACGACAAGGCCAACATGCGGATCTTCCTGCCAGCCGACCACGCGGGCAAGCGATCCACCTTCGCCATCCCGTACCACGCCGGGCTGGCCGCGCAGGCCCCGCACAGCGAGTCCGGCAAGAAACTGCTGGAGTTCCTGTTCTCCGCCGAGGTGCAGCGCACCGCGCCGGAGAGCTTCGGCACGCCGGGGCGCGCCGACATCAAGGCCGAGGGCGAGCTGGCCAACCGGATCAGCGCGGAACTGGACGGCGTCGAGATCTGGCAGCCGGACTGGAACACGGTGCTGACCCGGCTGGACGCCGACCTGGCCGCCTACGGCAAGGCAGTCGGCCGATGAGCGCGGTCCGCCTTGAGCAGGTGAGTGTCCACTTCGGACGGACGGTGGCGCTGGCCGGACTCGACCTGGAGGTCGCGGTCGGCGAGACCCTCGCCCTGCTCGGCCCCTCCGGCTCGGGCAAGTCCACCGCGCTCAAGGCCATCGCCGGATTCCTGCGGCCCAGCGGCGGCCGGGTCTTCCTCGGCGGCGAGGACGTCACCGACCTGCCGCCGCACCGGCGCGGCCTCGGCGTGGTGGTGCAGAGCTACGCGCTGTTCCCGCACATGCGGGTCTTCGACAACGTGGCTTTCGGCCTGCGCGCCCGCCGCGCCGGACGCAAGGAGATCGAACGCCGGGTCACCGAGGTCCTCGATCTCGTGGGGATGGCTGGCTTCCGGGACCGCTATCCGCGTGAACTCTCCGGCGGGCAGCAGCAGCGGATCGCCATCGCCCGCGCGCTGGCCATCCGGCCGCCGGTGCTGCTGCTGGACGAACCGCTGTCCGCGCTGGACGCCGCACTGCGCGAGGACATGATCGCCGAACTGCTGCGGCTGCGCGCCGAACTGCCGGACACCGCGATCATCCACGTCACCCACGACCAGGGCGAGGCGCTCGCGCTGGCCGACCGGATCGCGGTCATGCGCGATGCCAGGCTGGTCGACATCGGCCCGGCCCGCGAGCTGTACCAGCGGCCGCCCTCGGCGTTCACCGCCTCCTTCCTCGGCTCGGCCAACCTGCTCCCGGTGCGGGTGCTCGACATCGGCGCGGACGCCGGCGCCGAGGTCCGGCTGGGTTCGCTGACCCTGCGCGCGGAGACCACCGGCGCGGTGCTGGCCGGCCAGGAGGCCACCCTGGGCGTGCGCCCGCACCGGATCGCGGTGCACGCCGAGTCCGCCGGTGGCCTGCCCGCCCGACTGGTCGGCGTGCAGTGGCGCGGCAACGGGTTCCGGCTCGACCTGGAACTCGACGGCCTCGGCCCCGCCCGCGCCGAAGTGTCCACAATGGATGGACTGCCCGCGCTGGGTGAGCGGGTCGGGGTGACCGTGGCCGACGGCTGCCCGCTGGTCCCGGCCGGAGGCGCCGGGTGAAACGGTTGCTGTGGCTGTTGCCGCCGCTGCTGGTGGTGCTCGGCTTCTTCCTCTACCCACTGGTGCTGCTGGCCCAGCAGTCCTTCACCGGTGACGCCTGGGCGGAGGTGTTCGCCTCCGCCGAGTTCGGCCGCGCGGTGTGGCGGACCGTGCTGCTCGCGGTCTGCGCCACCGCGGGCTGCCTGCTGCTGGGCACCTTCCTGGCGCTGGTGCTGGCCTTCGCGCCGTTCCCCGGCGCCGGACTGGCGGCGCGGCTGGTGGACGCGGTGCTCGCGTTCCCGTCCTTCCTGATCGCGCTGTCCTTCACCTTCCTCTACGGCAGCGCGGGCGTGCTCAACGCGATCCTCGGCCAGGGCACCCTGGATTTCCTGTACACGCCCTGGGGTGTGCTGCTCGCCGAGATCACCTTCTACACCCCGTTCGTGCTGCGGCCGGCGCTGGCCGCGTTCCGGCAGATCTCCGGCGCGCAGCTGGACGTGGCCGCCAGCCTGGGCGCGCGGCCGTGGCGAGTGCTGTGGCGGGTGGTGTTGCCCGAGGCCCGGCCCGCTCTGGCCGCCGGGGCCTGCCTCACCCTGCTGCTCACCATGAACGAGTTCGGCATCGTGTTGTTCGTCGGCGCCAAGGACGTGGTGACGCTGCCGATGCTGGTCTACACCAAGGGCATCGTCACCTTCGACTTCCCGCAGGCCAGCGTGGTCGCGGTGGTCAACGTCGCACTTTCCCTTGCCCTGTACGGGCTGTACCGCTGGGTCTTCAGCAGGACGGGGGCGGACCGTGTTGGTCTGGACAAGGCGTAGCCGGATCATCCTGTGGCTGCTGTTCGCCGTGCTCTTCGGCGTGATCGTGCTCGCGCCGCTGGCGATGATCGCGCTGGCCGCGATCGCGAGCAGCTGGAACAGCGTGCTGCCGGACGGCTACACCGCCGGGCACCTGGCCACCGCGGTCTCCGGCGACGGACTGGCCAGTGCGGTGGTGAGCCTGCAGACCGCGGCACTGGCCTCGCTGGCCGCGGTGCTGCTGGGCACCTGGGGCGCGGTCGTGGTGCGGAGTCTGCCGCGGATCCCGCGCCGGATCGTGGACCTGGTGCTGCACCTGCCGATCGCGGTGCCCTCGGTGGTGGTCGGCCTCGCCTTGCTGGTCGCGTTCAGCAGGCAACCGTTGCTGCTCAACGGAACCCGGTGGATCGTGCTGATCGCGCACCTGGTGATCGTGCTGCCCTTCGCCTACAGCATGGTGGCCGCCGCGCTGGACCGGGCCGATCCGGCGCTGAACCAGGTCGCGGCGAGCCTGGGCGCGCGGCCGGGCCGGGTGCTGTGGCGGGTGCGGTTGCCGTTGCTGCTGCCCGCGATGTCCGGCGCGGCCGGGCTGGGCCTGGCGCTGTCCATGGGCGAGGTGGGCGCGACGATCATGCTGTACCCGCCGGACTGGCGCACGCTGCCGGTGAGCATCTTCGCGCACACCGACCGCGGCGAGGTGTTCCTGGCCGCGGCGAGCACCATGCTGTTGCTGGCACTCACCGTGGCCGGGCTGTTCGGGCTCAGCGCGGTGAAACCCCGTGGCGCGGAACGCTGATCCGCCCGGACAGCAGGAACAACCCGGTCACCGCGGCCAGCGCCAGCATCAGCCCGTCCGGCCGCAGCAGCTCCACCGCGAGCCCGCCCAGCGGCGGTCCGGCCAGGCTGCCGAGGCCCCAGACCGTGGTGGCGCAGGCGTTCGCGGTGACCAGGTCCGCGCCCCGGAACCCCTCGCCGATCCGCACCAGCCCGAGGGTGTAGACCCCGCCCGCCGCACCACCGAGCAGCACCAGCGCCGGCCACAGCAGCACCGGATGCGGCATCAGCACCGGCAAACCCAGCGCCAGCGCCAGCACCACCACCCCGCAGGCCAGGTGCAGCCTGCCCCGGTCCACCCGATCGGCCAGCCAGCCCAGTGGCACCTGGAGCAGCGCGTCCCCGGCGAAGACCGCGCCGACCAGCAGCACCGCGATCTGTTCCGGGTGCCCGTAGGCCATGCCGTACAACGGGAACAACGCGAGCACCACGCTGTCGAAGAAGGAGAACATCAGCACCGCCAGCACGATCACCGGCGCCGCGCGGGCGAAGCCCAGCAGCCCGAACGACCGTTCCTGGTGCCCGACGCCGACCTCGCACCGGGTCAGCGCGAGCAGCAGCACCCCGGGCAGGTGCGCGGCCACCGTGATCAGGATCGGCCCGGACCCGCTGGATCCCAGCCAGGCCAGCAATCCCGGCCCGGAGACCTGGCAGAGGGTGAACACCGAGGTGTACACCGCGACCCAGCGCCCGCGCACACCGTCCGCGGCCACCTCGTTGATCCAGGTCTCGCCCAGCGCCAGCAGGATCCCGGCCGCCGCGCCCACGGTGAACCGCAACACCAGCCAGGCGGACAGCTCCGCGGTCGTGGTGAGCAGCAGCAAACTCAGCGCGGAGAGCGCCAATGCGCCCAGCAGCACCGTTTTCACCGGCCACCGCCGGGTCAATGGACCGGTCAGCGGGGCCGCGCACAGGATGCCCAGCGCGGGCAGCGCGGCGGCCGCGCCGATCACCGTTCCCGACGCGCCGGCCGCGGCCAACCGCAGGGACACCAACGGGATCGCCAGTCCGGTGGCCAGGCCGACCACCGCGACCGTGCTGACCGCGGCGATCGGTTCCCAGCGGCGGCTCAGCATGCCAGCCGCGGCGCCACGAGATGCTGGTAGATGTCTCGCTGCGGCGAGGTCGCGCCCGGCACCCGTTCCCCGTCCACATACCGGCAGGAGGCGGCCGGGCCCTGGCCGCCGTAGGGCAGGTAGCCCTTCTCGGTCAGGTGCAGATCGGTGTCGCGCAGGATGGAATCCGGTTCGTGCAGCGGGGTGTCCAGCAGCGAGTCCACGTACGGGCTGGCGCCGAACAGTGAGATGTACATGGCGTTCTGCCGGTAGCGGTGGTCGGTGAAGTAGCGCGCCAGGCCGGCGTCGGAGTCGTAGGGCTGGAGGTAGAACACCGGGGCGAAGAACTCCTGGAAGTTGCCGCCCAGCGCGAGATCCTTCTCGAACACCGTCGGCCGGATCATCCCGCTCACCGGGTTGACCTCGCCGCCGTACACGCAGAACTCCCGGTCCTCCTTGAACATCCGGATCAGCTTGAGCGGGTGGTCCGGATCGCTGTTGGGACCGACCAGGTTGTCCGGATCGGCGTAGGGGCCGACGCGGTGCTCCAGACCGCGCAGCCGGAGCACCAGCGCTGACCGGAACTCGGCCAGCCGGTCCCGGTGCACCAGGATCGCGTTGGGGCCGGCGCAGTCCTGGCCCTGGTTGTAGAGCACCACCCGCAACGCGCTGTCCACCGCGCGTTCCAGGTCCGCGGACTCGGTGATCACGAGGGGGTTGTGCCCGGAACCGTTGAGGATGAACAGGGTTCGCTTCAGGAAGAGCCGCCGGACCTTGGCCGCGTTGTCCGGGGAGCCGGTGAACACCACCGCGTCGGTGCGCCTTGCTCGCTGCGCCACGAACACCTCACGGTCCTGATAGGACACTCGCAGGTTGGGGAAATAACGCGGCAGGTCCAGGACGTCGGCGAGTTCGCGGTAGTGCGGGTGCATCACCGTCGGCGGGCGCAGCGCGGCGTCCTCGGCCAGCAGCGAGGGGATCACGCCGAAGCACACGGTGGCGTACAGCGGCTGGTTGAGCGGCAGGAAACTGGTCACTCCCTGGATCCGGCCCTGGAAGTACTCGCGGTTGTGGTGCAGGTTGTCCAGGAACTCCACCGAGCGCTCGATCTCGTCCAGGGCGACGTTCGCGCACTGGTAGCCGGACAGGCTGCGCACGATCTCCTCGGTGCGCTCGCGCAGGTCGGCGGCGAAGGAGGCGGCGCGCTGCCGGATCTCCGGGAAGTCCACAGTGGACACTGGGGCAGTGGTGACGGTCACGGCGAACCACCTTGTTCGGTGCGGGCGAGGGTCTCGCGCAACAGCCGGAGCGTGCGCTTGGGTCCGGTGATCCGGATCCAGGTGGCCAGGCGTGGGCCGTGCGGCCGGCCGAGCAGGGCCAGGTAGAGGGTTCGGCAGGCGGCGGGCTTGCCGAGCGGGGAGACGGTGAGCAGCAGCCGGAGGCGGATGGCGAGTTCGGCGGGCGGGGCCAGCTCGATGACCTCGGCGACGCGCTGGAGCAGGGCGGTGTGGGCGGGAGTCGGCAGCCAGGGGAGTGGAGCGGCATCGCGCGGGCGAGGTGCGGTCGGGGTCGCCTCGCGCGGGCGGTCGGTGGGCGGGGCGGCGTTGGCCGGGCGAGCGATGGCCGGGCGGTCGGCGGTTCCCGGGGCCGGGGCGAGTGGGCGGCGGGCATCGTGGAAGTTCCACGCCTTCACCAGCAGCTCGTGGTCCACCTCGGCGAAGTACCGCCGCGCGAACTCCACCGCCGCCGCGAAATCCACCGGCGCGCAGGCATCGAGGACCCGCACCAGCTTCCCGAACCCCGGCCCGCACGCCGCCGTCCCCGCACCGATCCGGTGCAGCCGCACCCGGGCCCCCGCGCCACGCTCAGGATCGGCCGCGCGCCGGAGTTCGTGCCGCACCGCGTCGTTGATCCGCGCGGCCAGTGCCGGGGCGAACCGCCGGGGCCGCCGCGGTTTCCGGTACAGCAGCAGGCGCAGGGCCTCCCGGGTGAGGTAGTCCTGGGCCTCGGTCAGCGAGAAGCCGTTGCCGCGGGACTTGCTGATCTTGTGGCCGCGTTCGTCGGTGAACAGGCCGTAGCCGAACAGCACCGGTGGCTCGCGGCGCAGCCGGGCGAAGATCCGGCGGACCACCTGGGCCGAGGCGGCCAGGTCCTCGCCGTGCATCTCATAGGCCACGCCGCGGGCGAGCAGGCGCATGGCCCAGTCGGCCTTCCACTGGAGTTTGCAGGCGCCGCCCAGCGCGGACACCGTGATCGGCTCGCCGATGGGCTCGCCCGCGTAGTACTCCTGCGGCTCGACGCCGTAGTCCAGGCCAGGGCGCTGAATGATCACATCGGCCGGGATCTCGTAGGTGAGCGAGCCCACGACCGGATCCACCGAAAGGACCCTGGTGTGTTCGATGACGCGGCCGGTATAAGCCGAAACCGGCATCAGGATGCTGTACGAACCCCGGCGTACCGGCCCCACCGAGGCACCCACCAGTTCGTTGCACCCGGCCAGGTCCGTGAGTAGCTCCCGGATCGTGTCATTGTACTTACCAGATGCATACGCGGCCGAGCTGCACACCAGGTCGTACTCGACCTCGAAGGTGTCCAGCACCCGGCGCAACCGGGCGTTGATTCCGCTGGAAAGGCTTTCATCCTGTTCGAATGGATCCGGCACCCGATGCAGTGGCAGACCCAGGTGCCGGGTCAGCAGTTCCCGGTTCGGAAAGCCGTCCGGGACTGTGCGCAACGCGTCCACGTCATCGGAGACCAGGACCAGCCTGGTCGGCCTGCCGGTGGTCTCGGCGAACGTTCGCTGAACGAAGCTTGTGCGCACTACCTCGCACAACGTGCCGATATGCGGTAACCCGGACGGTCCGAAACCGGCGCCGAAAAGGACCTCGCCGGTGGTGTCCCCGCGCGTTTCCAGCAACGCGCTCACTTTCGCTGACTCGGTTACACACCAGTCTCGTGGCGGCATCGGACCTGCTCCCCGGAATTGTGCGATGGGGTGATGGGATGTCTCAAAACCTACGCAGCGGGAACCGGTCCTGTCCATGACGTCCCACTAACGGTGTAAGCCGTGCGGCGGGTGTCGCGGAACCGGAAAGGTAATGAACTGGTATAAGAAATCCACCCGTCATCCCACGGTGATCCGGACGAAATGGAACGGATCGCCGCGAATCGGGCGGATCGTCCGTGGAAAATCTGTGAAGATCGCGTAAGGAGCCAGAATTGCTTTAGTCGGCTGCTGTGAAACGACTCACCGCGGGCGGCGGTGCAGCAGCCCGGTGGTGGCCAGCAACAGGCCCATCACCACGAACCAGGCGGTCTGCCACGGATCCGATCTGGTCGAGCCGAACACCCCGTACCCGGCCTGGGCCAGGGCCAGTGCCGCCCCGGTCCACACCACGGTCAGCAGCAGCGGCCGGGGGAAGTTCGCGCCCCACGGCTGGGTCAGTGCCAGCGCGATCACCCCGCCGGCCGGGATCAGCAGGCTCGCCGCGAGCTGGAGCAGCCACAACGTCGGCGAATCGCCGGTGGGCAACAGGGTCAGGCCCCAGCCGCCGCGCTCGGGCTGGTCGGTCAGGAACACCATCACCGCGAACCCGAGCGCCCACACGCAGGCCGCGTAGCCGAGCCACGCGGTGCCACGGGTCGCGCGCTGGGACGTCGGCATGATCGGCACCTCCGGCTCGTAGTGTGCCCCCAGCCTGCCGCAGCCCCTGGTCCGGGGCATCCCGCCGCCGGTCCACCGAACTCCCCCACACGGGGGAAGGCCGCGCCTCCCCGGAGTGAGCCCGCGCGGGCGGCGGACCTGTCAGGATCGTCCGTGTGCCCGGTGTCCTCGGCAAGCTGCTCGCCCCGCTGACGAGCAGGTCCACCCTGTTGCGGTGGATCTACCTCGTGCTCGGCGGCGCGTTGCTGACCCCGTACTTCATCGCGGGCACCGCGGTGGCCGAGCTGCTGCGCGACTTCGTGGTGCTGCCGATCCCGCAGGGCTGGACGCTGGCCACCCTCTCGGTCTTCTTCGCCATGGCGACCCTGCTGCTGACCACGCTCATCCCGGCGCTCGGCGTGCTGGAGACCACCGCGGTGCGCACCCTGCTCGGCATCCAGGTCACCGACCTCTCCAGCGGGCTGCGCTCGCCGTGGGCGCGGCTGCGGGTCGCGGGCTGGCTGCTGATCCACCTGATCACCGGATTCCTGGTCAGCCTGCTGACACTGATCATCCCGGTGTTCCTGGTCGGCGCGTTCACCCTGCCGTTCAGCCGCTACTCCACCTACCTCATCCTCGACGTGATCCCGCTGCAGGGCGGCCCGGACAAGTGGTGGGCGCCGCTGGTCGCGCTCGGGCTGGCGCTGATCGCGGTGTACCTGGTGGCCGGGGTCGGCGAGATCATGGCCCGGCTGGCCGGGTTCTTCCTCGGCCCGACCCCCGCCGAGCGGCTGGCCGAGCTGGAGCGCACGGCCGAGCGGCTGGCCCAGCGCAACCGGCTGGCCCGCGAGCTGCACGATTCGGTCGGGCACGCGCTCAGCGTGGTCACCATCCAGGCCGCGGCCGCCGGGCGGGTGCTGGACACCGACCGGGAGTTCGCCAGGGCCGCGCTCGGCGCGATCGAGGAGGCCGCCCGCAGCGCGCTGGCCGACCTGGACCACGTGCTGGGCATCCTGCGCGAGGAATCCGGCGGCAGCACCGCGCCGCAACCCACCCTGGCCGACCTGGACGGTCTGCTGCGCAGCACCCGGCTGGCCGGGGTGGACATCGACGCCCGACTCGAACCCGACCTGGACCGCGTGCCCAAAGCCGTGTCCAGGGAGGCGTACCGGATCGTCCAAGAAGGACTCACCAACGCGATGCGGCACGCCGGCAAGGTGCCGGTCACCCTGCGGCTGCTCGTGCGCGCGGACAACCTGGAGCTGGAGATGACCAACCCGTTGGGGGAGCGGCCGTCCGGTCGCGGACACGGTGGCGGGCGCGGCCTGCGCGGTATCGGGGAACGGGTGACCGTGCTGCGCGGCACCCTGACCGCGGGGGAGTGCGACGGGCTGTGGCGGGTCGCGGCCACCCTGCCGATGCGGGCGGCCACCTCATGACCGGGGTGCTGCTGGTCGACGACGAGGACCTGATCCGGGCCGGACTGCGCGCGATCATCAACGCCGAACCCGATCTGGAGGTGCTCGGCGAGGCCGCCGACGGGGCCGAGGTGCCAGGACTGGTGCACCGGCTGCGCCCGGACGTGGTGCTGATGGACGTGCGGATGCCCGCGGTGGATGGCATCCAGGCCACCCGGCACCTGCTGGACACGGTGGCCGAACCACCCAAGATCCTGGTGGTCACCACCTTCGAGAACGACGAGTACGTCTACGACGCGCTGCGGGTGGGCGCCAGCGGCTTCCTGCTCAAGCGGGCCCGGCCGGAGGAGATCGTGCACGCGATCCGGATCGTGGCGGGCGGGGACACCCTGCTGTTCCCGACCGCGATCCGGGCCCTGGCCGCCGAGCACCACAGCAGGCGGGCCGAGGACACCCTGGCCAGGGCGCAGCTCACCGAGCGCGAGGAGGCGGTGCTGCGGCTGATGGCCACCGGGCTGTCCAACGCCGAGATCGCGGAGAAGCTGTTCGTCGGGTTGCAGACGGTGAAGACCCACGTCGGCAACGTGCTGGCGAAACTGCAGGCCAGGGACCGCACCCAGGCGGTGATCGCGGCCTATGAGTCCGGGTTCATCACCCCGCGCTAACGTGGAGCGCGTGGTGTGGCAGAGGTTCGTCGCCGTGGGCGACAGCGTGACCGAGGGACTCGGCGACCCGGACGGCGACGGTGGGTTCCGCGGCTGGGCGGACCGGCTGGCCGAGGCGATCGCGGTCCGGCAGGGCGAGGTGCGCTACGCGAACCTGGCCGTGCGCGGGCTGACCACCCGGCGCATCCTGCACAGCCAGCTCGCCGCGGCCCAGGAGCTGCGGCCGGACCTGGTGACCGCGGTGGTCGGGATGAACGACGTGATCCGGCCCGGCCTGGACCCACTGGAGTTCGCCGCCGACCTGAACGCGCTGTTCAGCGGGTTGCGGGTGACCGGGGCGGTGGTGCTCACCTCGACCATTCCCGCGCCTGGCCTGTTCGCGCCGCTGCCGCAGGCGCTGCGTCGGCGGATGGACACCCGGATCACCCGGATGAACGCGGTGATCACCGCCGCGGCGCACCGGCACGGCCTGCTCTGCCTGGACCTGGCCGCGATGACCCCCGCCGGCATGGCCGCCTGGGCCGAGGACCGGCTGCACCCAGGGCCGATCGCGCACGAGGCGATGGCCGCGGCGGCGCTGGCCGCGCTGGACGGACTGGCCCCGGCGATGGCGGTCGACGGCGCCGAGCAGCCCGACCCGGACCACCTGCGCTGGCTGCGCACCTTCCTGCTGCCCTGGCTGATCCGCCGCTTGCGCGGCCAGAGCAGCGGCGACGGCCGGGTCGCCAAACTCCCGGCCTACCGCCTCCTCCCCGCCACCTGACCGTACGAGTTGGGCCAACCGGTACGCCCACTTGAGCAAACCGGGCGTACGAGTTGGCCCAACTCGGTGGGTCAGCCCTTGATGCAGATGATCTGGCGGAGCTTGGCGACCACCTCGACCAGGTCGGCCTGGTTCGCGATGACCTTGTTGATGTCCTTGTAGGCCGCCGGGATCTCGTCCACCACGCCGGAGTCCTTGCGGCACTCCACGCCCGCGGTCTGCTCGGCGAGGTCCTTGGCGGTGAACCGCTTGCGCGCCTGGTTCCGGGACATCCGCCTGCCCGCGCCGTGGCTGGCCGAGCAGAACGAGTCCGGGTTGCCCAGCCCGCGCACGATGTAGGAACCGGTGCCCATCGAACCCGGGATGATGCCCAGGTCGCCCTGGCCCGCCCGGATCGCGCCCTTGCGGGTCACCAGCAGGTCCGCGCCGAAGTGGGTTTCCTCGGCGACGTAGTTGTGGTGACAGGAGATCGGCTCCTCGAAGGCGACCTGCGGGAACTGCTTGGCCAGCACGGTGCAGGCCAGCCGCATCATCACCGAGCGGTTCCGGCGCGCGTAGTCCTGCGCCCAGTACAGGTCGTGCCGGTAGGCCGCCATCTCCGGGGTCTGGGCCAGGAACACGGCGAGGTCCGGGTCCGGCAGCTCGGCGTTGTGCGCGAGCCCGCGCGCCACGCTGATGTGGTACTGCGCCAACAGGTTCCCGATCCCGCGTGAGCCCGAGTGCAGCATCAGCCAGACCTGGTCGTCCTCGTCCAGGCAGACCTCAAGGAAGTGGTTGCCGCCGCCGAGGGTGCCCATCTGCAGCAGCGCCCGCTTGGTCTCGGCCTTGACCGCCTCGGTCAGGTTGTCGAAGCCGGACCAGAACGAGTCCCAGTCCGTGGCGTCCTGCTCGCCGAAGGCGATGTCGCGGTGCATGCCGAAACCGACCGGCACCACCTTCTCGATCCCGGAACGCAGTGCACGGAGGTCGTCGGGCAGATCGTTGGCACGCAAGGAGGTTCGGACCGCGGTCATCCCGCAGCCGATGTCCACGCCCACCGCCGCCGGGGACACCGCGCCCTGCATGGCGATGACCGAACCGACCGTGGCGCCCTTGCCATAGTGCACATCCGGCATCACCGCGACGTGCTTGAACACCCAGGGCAGCGCCGCGATGTTCTGCAGCTGCTGCATCGCCTGGCCCTCGACCTCATTGGCCTTGGTCCACATGCGGATGTCGACCTGCTTACCAGGGATCACGTCTCCCTGGAACGACTTCTGTGCCATGCGCCCAGGCTAGGGGCGGCGTGGCGAAACCGCTCCCGAATAAGTGAAAGGCCCGGTTCGCGCGGGGTCGGGGTCACCGCGCGAACCGGGCCTGGCTCACTGTGTTCAGTGCGTGGTTCAGTGCGTGCCGAGCACTCCGTCCCGGCGGCGCGGGATGCCCAGCGGGTTGGCGTCCTGGAGTTCCACCGGCAGCAGCGCGTCCGGCCAGGACTGGTAGGTCACCGGCGCGATCCAGCGGCGGATCGCGGTGGCGCCCACCGAGGTGTGCAGCGCGGAGGTGGTGGCGGGCCACGGACCGCCGTGGTGCTGGGCCCAGCTCACCGCGACCCCGGTCGGCCAGGCGTTGAACACCAGGCGGCCGGCGATCCGGGCCAGCACCGCGGACAGCGTGCCTGCCGCGTCGTGGTCCTCCTCGGCGGCGTGCACGGTGGCGGTGAGGGTGCCCTCCAGCTTGGCCAGCACCGGCAGCAGTTCGGCCGGGTCGGAGTAGGTGACCGCGATGGCCGCCGGGCCGAAGCACTCCTCGCTCAGCTTGGCCTGGTCGGCGGCGAAGTTCGCCACCGTGGTGCGGTACAGCCGCGGCGCCACGGTCCAGCCACCTTCGGGCGCCTCGCCGACCGCGACCAGCTCGACCGCGTCCCGCGCGGACAGTCCGTCCACAGTGGACTCATAGGAGTCACGCATGCGGGCGGTGAGCATGGCCCCGCCGTTGGCCCCGCCGACCGCCTTGCCGAGTGCGTCCACAATGGACTCCGGCACGAACACCAGGCCCGGGTTGGTGCAGAACTGGCCCACGCCCATGGTCAGCGAGGCGGCGAAGCCGGTGGCCAGCTCCTCGGTCTGCCCGGCCGCCGCGCCCGGCAGGATCACCGTCGGGTTCACGCTGCCCAGCTCGCCGTAGAACGGGATCGGATCCGGCCGCCCGACCGCCAGGTCGAACAGCGCGCGCCCGCCGCCGGTGGACCCGGTGAAGCCGACCGCCTTGATCGCGTGCTGCTTGACCAGCTGCGAACCGGCCGGGGTGCTGTAGACGATGTTGAACACCCCGGCGGGCAGCCCGGCCGCGGCGATGGTCTCGATCAGCACCGCGGCAGTGGCCACCGAGGTGTTGGGGTGCGCCGAATGCGACTTCACCAGCACCGGGCAGCCCGCGGCCAGCGCGGAGGCGGTGTCGCCACCGGCCACCGAGAAGGCGAACGGGAAGTTGCTGGCGGAGAACACGCCGACCGGGCCCAGCGGCTGCAGCATCCGGCGCAGGTTGGGCCGCGGCGGGATGATGTCCGGGTTGGGCGAGTCGATGGTGGCCTCGGTGTAGCTGCCCTCACGCAGCACCTCGCCGAAGAGGCGAAGCTGGTTGGTGGTGCGCTTGAGTTCCACGGTCAGCCGGGGCACGCCGAGCGCGGTCTCGGTGTCCGCGATCTCGATCAGCGTCTCGCTCTTCGCGTCGAGCGCGTCCGCGATCCGCTCCAGCAGTTCGGCCCGCTTGGTCAGCGTCAGTCCGGACAGCACCGGGAACGCCTCGGCCGCGGCCTTGGCCAGCCGGTCCACCTCGGCCTCCGGGGTGGCCGGCACCGGCTCGCGGTAGGTCCCACCGGTCCGTGGGTTGTAGCCCTGCACGCCCTGGACGGTCACCGTCCGGCCTCCTTCTTCGCGGTGTCGTAGTCGGGCGAGCACCAGATGCCGCCGACGAGGTGGTGCGGTGACGCGCTGACGTCCGGCTCGCCGTGCTCGGCGATCAGTTCGGCCGCGTGCGCCTCGGAATCGTCTTGTGAGACGTAGCCGATCTCCTTGGCCTCTTCCAGGGAGAACCAGCGGCGGGTGTTGTCCGAGACGCCCCACAGCACCCGGAAACCGGGGTCCGGAGTGGACAGACACGCCTCGAAAAGCCTTGCCCCGTCAGCGGGGGAGAGCCAGGTGGAGAGCATGCGCAGGTCCTTCGGCCGCTCGAAGCAGGAGCCGATGCGCACGCACAGCACGTCCAGGCCGTACCGGTCGGCGTAGTGGCTGGCGATGGCCTCGCCGGCCACCTTGCTCACGCCGTAGTTGGTGTCCGGGCGCGGGAACGCGTTCCCGGCCACCTCGCCGTCAGCCCGCGGCGCGAAGCCGACCGCGTGGTTGGAACTGGCGAAGACCACCCGCGGCACGCCCTGCCGCCGGGCCGCCTCGAACACGGTGTAGGTGCCGTTGATGTTGACATCGAGGATGTCCGCCCACTCCCGCTCCAGGCTGTGCCCGCCGAGGTGGATCACCGCGGACACGCCTGCGCAGGCCGCCTCCATCGCCGCCATGTCGGTCACCGAGGCCGTCACCAGCTCGACCGCCTCACCCGCACCCGCCGGTGGCAGTTCGGCGATGTCCAGTAACCGGAGGATGCGGCCGTCGCGGGCCAGGCGGGGCCGCATCAGCGTGCCCACACCGCCGGCCGCGCCGGTGATCAGAATGCGTTCGGTCACTCCGAGACCCTTCGTGCGTCCTGTTTCTGACTGTCCAAAATGGACTGCGTGCCGGTGGCGGTGTGGCTCACAGCGGCGTGAGGCCGGGCTGGCGGAGCAGCTCGGTGAGGGTGCGGGCCGCGCCCAGCAGCGCGTCCACGATCTGCTTCTCGTGCTCGGGGGTGAGCCGGGCGACCGGCACCGAGCAGCTCATCGCGTCGGTGACCGGGTTGCGGTAGGGCAGTGCGACCGCGAAGCAGCCCAGGCCGGGGGTGTTCTCCTCGCGCTCGAAGGAGTAGCCGACCCGGCGGAAGTCCTCCAGCTGGGCCAGTAGCGCGTCCCGGTCGGTGACCGTGTTCGCGGTCAGCGGGGCGATCGAGTCCGGCACCAGCGCGGCGGCGTCGGCGGCCGGGCGGGCCGAGAGCAGCGCCTTGCCCAGCGCGGTGCTGTGCGCGGGCAGCCTGCGGCCGACCCTGGAGACCACCCGCAGGTGGTGCTCGGACTCGCGGCTGGCCAGGTACACCACGTCGTCGCCCTCCAAGCGGGCGAGGTGGACCGTCTCGTTGATCTCCTGCCGCACCTGCTCCATCACCCGGATGGCGGTGCGCACCACGGGATCGTGATCCAGGTAGGAGGTGCCGACCAGCAGTGCGCGCACGCCGATCCCGTAGGTGCCGCGGTCCGGTTCCACCTCGACCCAGCCGCGCGCCACCAGCGTCTGGAGCAGCATGTACAGGCTCGATTTGGGGTAACTCAGCTCGCGGTGTAGCTCGGTGAGCGTCAGCCTGCGGTCGAAGGAGGCCAGGACCTCCAGCAGCTCCACCGTGCGGTCGGCGGACTTGACCGCCGCCGGTCGGGTGGGGGCGACCGCGGCGTCCTTGACGGCTTCCGTCATCTCGGCCTCCAGGTCCAATCGGGTTCTTCTCCCGTGCCGCCCTCTTGACAGGGGCACGGCCTGATTTTTACAGTCCCGCAACAAGGTTCACAAGTACGACTCAGATTCACATATCTGAACGAATCTGTCCAGAGGGCAGTTCGGGTGAACCCACCGCCGAAGTTGAGGGAGCCGGGCATGCAGCGTCGTACCACCAGAACCCGCACCGCGTTACTCGCGGGTGCGGTGGCCGTCGGGCTGGTCCTGTCCGCCTGCTCCGGCGGGGCCCCGCAGGGCGACCCGAACGCGCCGATCGAGGTGTGGACGCGCAGCCAGGACGACACCAAGAAGGTCTACGAGAAGATCTTCAAGGCGTTCACCGACAAGACCGGCATCCCGGTCAACTACAACCCGCCGCCGTTCAACGACTTCGACAAGCGGGTGCAGGAACGCGCCCAGTCCAAGGACCTGCCGGACCTGGTGATCACCGACACCGGCTCGCTCGGCCCATACCGCAAGCAGGGCTTCCTGGTCGAGGTCGACCGCAACGCCTTCGCCGGCCAGGGCGACCTGGTCGAACGCGCCTGGAACAACGGCAAAACCGCCGACGGCAAGTACTTCGCGGTGCCCTTCTCCACCCAGGCCCAGGTGCTGCTGGTGCGCAAGGACTGGCGGGAGAAGCTGGGCAAGCCGATCCCGAAGACCTGGGACGAACTCGCCGCGCTGGCCAGCGACTTCACCACCAAGGACCCTGACGGCAACGGCGACGCCAAGGACACCTTCGGCATCGTCGCGCCCGGCTCCACCGACCGCGGTTACCTGGCCTGGTGGGCGGCCAACTACATCTGGCAGGCCGGCGGGGACATCCTCAGCGAGTCCGGCGGCGAGTACAAGGTCGCGGTGAACTCCGCGCAGACCACGCAGGCGGTGAACTGGCTCAAGGGCCTGTTCTGTGACACCAAGGTGACGCTGCCCAACTCGCTCACCATGGTCACCAACGACGCGCACAACTACTTCGAGCAGGGCAAGGCCGGCATCTACCTGACCGGCCCGTACATGTTCTCCCGCTTCGACAAGGCGCCGGGCAAGGACAAGTACGAGGTCATCCCGTCCCCGGCGGGCCCGAGCGGCTCCACCGTGCTGGGCGAGGGCGAGGTCATCTACCAGATGGCCGGTTCGGCCAAGACCGCCGAGCAGAAGAAGCTGGCCGAGTTCCTGGTGTCCCCGGAAGCCCAGCAGCTGGGCATGAAGCCGGACGCCGGACAGCGCCCGGTGGTGCGGCTCTCGGTCAACAGCAAGGTCGACGTCAAGGCGGTCTACAACGATCCGCGCTGGGACACCGTGGCCAAGGTCTACGCCGAGAACGCCCGGCCGTTCCCGAACGTGCCCAACTTCCAGCCCTTCCGGCAGCAGACCGCGGAGACGCTGAACAGCCTGTTCGTCAAGTGCGGCAGCGATGTCTCCGCCGAACTCGGCAAGCTGGCAGGCAACCTCGACAAGGAACTGAAGTCGCAGAAGGCGGCTCAGTGACCCTCACAGACGTGGGCTCGGCGGCTAGTGGCGGCGGTGCCGTCGAGTCCCACTCCGCGAGGCGGCGCCCTCCTCGGCGCCGCCTCGCGGTCACCATCATCCCGTGGCTGTTCCTGCTGCCCGCGCTGTTGTTGTTCCTGGTCTTCAAATACGTCCCGATGGCAGAGGGCATCCGGCTCAGCCTGTTCGAGGTGCGCCCGTTCCTGGGTGATCTGTGGGTGGGCCTGGACAACTACGCCAGAGTGCTCGGCGACGAGCGCTTCCACAACGCGCTGAACAACACCATCATCCTGGCCGTCGGGCAGACCGCGGGCGCCATGCTCATCGGCTTCGGCCTCGCACTTCTCCTTGAGGGCACGGCACGTTCGCTGTGGTTCGTGCGCTCGGCGGTGTTCCTGCCGGTGGTCGCGGCCACCGCGGTGGTCGGCGAGATCTGGCGGCTGCTCTACTACCCGGCCGAGGGCGGCTTCCTCAACTCGCTGCTCTCCTGGGTGGGCCTGGGCCCGTCCACCTTCCTGGACCACCCGGACACCTCGCTGTGGTCGGTGATGGCGGTGGGCATCTGGAAGGGCGCCCCGTACGACATGGTGATCCTGCTGGCCGGACTGGCCGGGATCGACCGCCAGCTCTACGAATCCGCCGCGATCGACGGCTGCACCACCTGGCAGCGCATCCGCTACATCACGCTGCCCGCGCTGCGCCCCGCGATCACGATTCTCCTTACCCTGGCCTCGATCCGCGGTCTGCGCGTGTTCACCGAGGTCTACGTGCTCACCGGCGGCGGCCCGGCCGGTTCCACCGACGTCTGGATGACCCGGGTGTTCTCCCTCGGCTTCGAGACCAGCGAGCTGGGCGTGGCCTCGGCCGGTTCGGTGGTGCTGTTCCTGGTGACCCTGCTGCTGACCCTGGGCGTGCAGCTGCTGCGCCGACGGCGGGAGGCCTGATGACCACCACCGAACTCCGACCCGCCACACCGTCCACTTCGGACCGGCCGGGCGCCGGGCGCAAGCCCGTCGGGGTCGCGCGGCAATGTGAGACCGCGCTGGGCTGGGCCGGCGTGCGCGCCTCTCCGGTGGGCGCCACCGGCCGGATCCTGTTGTGTGTGGCGGTGTTCCTGTTCTTCTGCGGGCCGTTGATCACCGTGGTCTCCGGCGCCTTCGACTTCAGCCCGGACCCGACCAAACTCTCCGTGCTGCCCAACCGCCCCTCGCTGGTCAACTTCGACGTGGCCACCCAGAAGGGCATCTGGGGCTACCTGCTCAACTCGCTGATCATCGCCGGTGGCGGGCTGCTGCTCCAGGTCAGCGTCAGCGTGTTCGCCGCGTACGCCTTGGCCCGCAAGAAGTTCCGCGGCCAGGCCATCGTGATGCTGGCCATCCTCACCACCATGATGCTGCCCGAGGAGGTCATCGCGATCCCGCTGTCGATGGTGATCGGCGACCTCCCGCTGCTGGGCATCAGCCTCAAGGGCACCCTGCTCGGCGTGATCCTCCCGTTGGGCGCCTGGGGTTTCTCCATCTTCGT
This sequence comes from Crossiella sp. CA198, assembly GCF_052078295.1. NCBI lineage: Bacteria > Bacillati > Actinomycetota > Actinomycetes > Pseudonocardiales > Pseudonocardiaceae > Crossiella > Crossiella sp. CA198. The sequence goes on along the minus strand of NZ_JBQJIM010000018.1, from coordinate 82,547 downwards.
GATGACCGAGTTCATGCGGGAGATCCCCCTCGAACTGGAGGAGGCGGCCCGCGTCGACGGCGCGGGCGAACTCCGCATCTTCGCCCAGATCGTGGTGCCGCTGTGCCGGCCCGCGCTGGGAGTCGTCGCCGTGTTCGGCTTCACCATGATCTGGGACCAGTACCTGTTGCCGTTGATCGTGGCCACCGATCCCGGCGACTACACGCTCACCGTCGCCCTCGCCACCCTGCGCTCCGACGATATGGTCGGACCGGGTGTGGTGCTGGCGGGTGCGCTGCTCGCCCTGGTACCGAGTTTGATCGTGTACCTGTCCTTGCAGAAATCGTTCCTGCGCGGCATCACCAGTGGTGCTGTGAAGGGATAGGGAACCGCGTGCGGTTCCCGCCATCGCCGGTCTCGACGTCGTGAGGTCTGACATGCAGCTGGATGGAGTCTTGTTCTTCCCGGTGACCCCGTTCACCGGGACCGGCGAGGTGGCCGAGGACGTGCTCGCCGAGCACGTCAAGCGTGGTGTGGACGCCGGACCCGGCGGCGTCTTCGTGGCCTGTGGCACGGGTGAGTTCCACGCACTGGAACCCGGAGAGTACGAACGCGTGGTCGCGGTCGCGGTGGAGGCCACCGCCGGCCGGGTCCCGGTGCTCGCCGGTACTGGCGGCGCGCTACCCCTGGCCAAGCAGTTCGCCGCGGCGGCCAAGCGGGCCGGCGCGGACGGCCTGCTGCTGCTCCCGCCGTACCTGGTGGGCTCGCGGCCGGAGGGCCTGCTCGACTACGTGCGCCAGGTCGCCGGCAGCACCGATCTGCCGGTGATCGTCTACCAGCGCAACAACGCGCTGTTCACCCCGGAGACCGCGGTCGAGGTGGCCAAGCTGCCCAACGTGGTCGGCTTCAAGGACGGCCTGGGCGACCTGGACCTGATGCAGCGCATCGTGCTCGCGGTCCGGTCCACTGTGGACAAGCCGTTCCAGTTCTTCAACGGCCTGCCCACCGCGGAGATGACCCAGCCCGCCTACCGCGGCATCGGCGTGGAGCTGTACTCCTCCGCGGTGTTCTGCTTCGCCCCGGAGATCTCCCTCGCCTTCTACCGCGCGGTGGACGAGGGCGACACGGCGAAGGTCGACGCGCTGCTGCACGGCTTCTACGGCCCACTGGTGGCGTTGCGGGACAAGTCCCCCGGCTACGCGGTGTCGCTGGTCAAGGCCGCGGTCAAGCAGCGCGGCCTGGACTGCGGCGGCGTGCGCGCCCCGCTGACCGACCCGACCCCGGAGCACCTGGCCGAACTCGAACAGATCGTGGCCGCGGGTCTGGAGCTGGTGTGAGCACCGGCACCCGGATCCAGCGGATCACCATCACCCCGATCGCCTTCCGGGACCCGCCCCTGCTCAACTCCGCCGGGGTGCACGAACCCTGGGCGCTGCGCTCGATCATCGAGGTGCTCACCGAGGACGGCGTGCTCGGCCTCGGCGAGAGCTACGGCGACACCGGACACCTGGCCCGGATGGAATCGGTGGTGCCGGGTCTGATCGGCCTGGATGTCTACGCGCTCAACCAGATCCACGCCAAGGTCGCCGAGGCGCTCGGCGGCGTGGCCGGATCGGACAAGCACGGGCTCACCGGCGACTTCACCTCCGGCGGCACCGTGGACCGGGTGTTCTCCCCGTTCGAGGTGGCCTGCCTGGACATCCAGGGCCACCTCCTGGGCCGCCCGGTGCACGACCTGCTCGGCGGCAAGGTCCGCGACGCGGTGCCCTACAGCGCCTACCTGTTCTACAAGTGGGCCGGGCACCCTGGCGCCGAGGCCGACGAGTGGGGCGAGGCGATCGACCCGGCCGGAATGGTCGAGCAGACCCGGAAGATGGTGCGGGAGTACGGGTTCGGCTCGATCAAGCTCAAGGGCGGGGTCTTCCCGCCCGAGCAGGAGATCGCCGCCATCCACGCCCTGCGCGAGGCCTTTCCCAGTCACCCCTTGCGGATCGACCCGAACTGCGCCTGGTCGGTGCCGACCTCGCTGCGGGTGGCCAAGGAACTGGACGGGGTCCTGGAGTACCTGGAGGACCCCACCCCCGGCATCAACGGCATGTCCGAGGTGGCCAAGCAGGCCTCGATGCCGTTGGCCACCAACATGTGCGTGGTCTCCTACGACCAGCTGCCCGAGGCCATCGCCAAGGACGCGGTGCAGGTCATCCTCTCCGACCACCACTACTGGGGCGGTCTGACCCGCTCCCGGCACCTGGGCGTCATCTGCGACACCTTCGGCATCGGGCTGTCCATGCACTCCAACTCGCACCTGGGCATCAGCCTGGCCGCGATGACCCACCTGGCCGCGGCCACCCCGAACCTGTCCTACGCCTGCGACACCCACTACCCGTGGAACGCCAAGGACGAGGTGATCGAACCCGGCGTGGTGTCCTTTGTGGACGGTGCGATGTCAGTGCCGGTCACCCCGGGCCTCGGGGTCAGCCTGGACCGGGACCAGCTGGCCCGCCTGCACGAGAACTACCGCACCTGCGGGCTGAAAGTGCGGGACGACACCGGCTACATGCAGAAGTTCCAGCCCGACTACGAGAGGAAGCGGCCGCGGTGGTGAAGTCCGTCGCCCACGTCTACCCGTGGGACATCATCGGCGATCCCGGTGCGGTGCAACGGATCGTCGACCTCGGCGTGGACGCGGTGGCCCTCGCGGCCTCCTACCACACCGTGCGGGCCGCCACTCCGCTGCACCCGGAGCACCGGCTGATCGACGCCCGGCACGCCGCGCTGTACCTGCCGGTGCGGCCGGAGGTCTGGGAAGGGCGCAGGCTCACCCCGGCCGAACCGTCCTGGGTGGACGGTGCCGACTCCTACGGTCAGGCCCGCGACGCGCTCAAGGCCGCCGGACTGCCGGTCTACGCCTGGACCGTGCTCACCCACAGCAGCCGCCTTGGCGACCTGGCGCCGGACCTGGTGGTGCGCAACGCCTTCGGCGACCGCTACCCGTACGCGCTGTGCACCACCCAGCCGGAGGTCGCCGAGTACGCGCGCACCCTGGTCCGCGAGATCGTGACCCAGGGCCGGCCGGACGGCGTGGTGCTGGAGGCATGCGGGCCGCTGGGCTTCTTCCACGGCGGGCACCACGAGAAGACCGAGGGCGGTGACTGGGGCAAAGTCCGCCAGGCATTGCTGTCACTGTGCTTCTGCGGAGCGTGTTCGGCTGGTTACACCGAGGCGGGCATCGCGGTGGACGCCTTGCGCGCGCGGGTGCGCGCGGCCGTGGACGCGGGCGAACCGGACAGCGTGGAATCGGCACTGGGCGCGGAACTGGCCGCACAGGTCGCCGCCGTACGGACCAGTGCGGTGGCGCGACTGCGCGCGCTGCTGGTCGGCGAGATCCGCCAACTGGCCCCGGAAGCCAGGGTCATCGTGCACGCCAACGCCGACCCGTGGGCCACCGGACCCTTCGCCACCGCGGCGCCCGAACTGGGTGTGGAGGTCGACGCGATCGTGGCGATGTGCTGGCCGGGACCGGAGGCCAGCATCCCCGGTATCGAGGCCCTGCGGAAGCTGGCCCCGCAGACCAGGATCGCCGGGTACGTGCTCGCCCTGCCGCCCAAACCGGTCGACTCCTCGGCCATGCGGGCCGAACTGACCGCGCTCTCCGCGGCCGGGGTCGAGGAATTCCACCTCTATCACGCCGGACTCGCCTCCGGGGCACGATTGGCGATGATCCGATCAGCACTGGACTCACTGGGGTAGCGCCCGACGTCTCCCCTGGTGATGCCGTGGGATCGACCTCTCCTACCGGGAGGTCGATCCCACGGCTGTTTTTCTGTTTAACCCGCGCGTGCAACCCGCCGTGGCTACCGTTCCGTCCTGTGCACATGAGACGTCTAGCTACCGTGGTCAGCGCCGGGGCGGCGCTGGTGCTCGCGTTGAGCGCCTGTGCGGAGCCCACGGCTGGTTTTGGCGGACAGCCGACCCCGCCTCCTTCGTCCGCTCAGCCGACGCCGGAACCGGGTCCGGAGATGGACCCGCCCGCCGGCGGAAAACCGTTGGCGAAGAACAAGGCCGACCTGTCGGCATTGCCCGCGGACTTCCCCAAGCGGGTGTGGACCGAGGGTGACGGCACCGTGGTCGGCACGTTCGGCAAGGAAGGCGGCTGCAGCAAGGTGCGCGCCGACCTGACCGAGCAGACCGACACCGGCGTGAAGATCACGCTGGTGGAGACCACCCCGGCCAACAGCGAGGCCTGCACCATGGACCTGCGGTTCCCGCCGGTCACCGTGAAGCTGGCCAAACCGTTGGGGGAGCGGACGGTCGCCGTCACCGCCAAGCAGGAGACCAAGTAACCCGACCAACCGAATGCGGCGCCCCGGCAGGCGCGGAACCCAGCCGGGGCGCCGACACTTATCCGTCCAACCAGGAACTGAACGCCGCGCCCGCGCAGATCGAGAATCCGTAGCAGGCAACCAGATTCGCCCGGTCCAGCAGGTTCCAGCGCACCCGGCCGGGCGCCCAGGTCAGTCGCTGGGCCGCTGATTCCGTTGGCACGCCGAGACTTCCCAGCAGCGGTCGCAGCGGCCGATCTGTCGAATCGGTCGCGGTGGCGGCCAGCAGCAGACCGGTGTACGCGGTGCCGGACAGTTCCGGCCACGCGCCAGGGGTCAGCTCCGGCGGGTGCCCGGCCGCGCTGATGTTGTCCAGCCGCGACAGCCAGCGCTCTGTCCACTCCGGACTGACCGGGGTGACCACGTCCCGTTCCTGTTCCCAGGCCAGATCCCGCGCACCCTGGGCGAGCAGTTCCGCGCGCAGCACCGCGATCCGCGCCGGCGCCAGCATGGCCCGCACCTCCGCGGGCGGCAGGGTGTCCAGAATGGACGGCCAGCCGCGCGGCAGACCCAGATCCAGCACCAGATCCACCTCACTCGGCTGGGCGTGCCCGGCGAAGGCCGCCTCCAGCCGGTGCGCCGGCGCGGCCCCGACCCTGGCCAGCGCGCGCACATCGTCGTAGCCGACCCTGGTCACGTTCGGCCCGTGCCGCTGCACCGGCAGCCGGTCCCTGGCCACCCCGAGCCAGCCGAACGGCAACAGCCCGGTCCCGGACTCGTCGGACAGCTCATAGCCGTGCACCGCGAACGCGGCCCGCTCATCCCGCAGCAGGTAGCCGCTCTCGCCGGTGCCGTACTCGAATTCCTCGTCCTCGTCCCAGTCCGCCACCGAGGTCGTCTCGGCCAGCCCGGTCGCGTCCAGGAACCGGGCGTGCGCCGCGGTGGCCGCGGTGGCCCAGGACCGCTGGACGAGCTGGATCTCACCCGACCGCAACCAGGTCACCACCCCGGGCGCCGGTCCGGTCCGGTCCTTGTCCCCGGAGTCCACCCGGCCGAGCCGCGTCGGCTGCCGGACCAGCCAGCTGGTCGGGTACTGCGGCCGCTGCGCGAACCCGAACCCCAGCGTGGCCCACACCGCCAGCCCGGCGCCGATCAACAGCCAGGCCCAGCGCGGCAGCCACATCGGCACGGCCATCAGCACCAGCGCGGCCACGCCGAGAGTGAGGTAGCGACCGGCCGGTCGGGCGTGCGGCTCGCCCAGGTTGAGCGGGAACGCGCCCTCGGGCAGCCAGCGGTAGCGGGTGAAGGTGCTCACCGCGACAGTATGCGTCCCCGCCCCGCCGTGGGCAGTCGGATATCGGCTCAGCCGGGTTTCCGCGCCACCACCAGATCGCGGATGATCGACTGGTCCACCCGGTGCTCGAACTCCCGCCACGGACCGTCATCGAGCGGCTGCAACCCGTTGTCCGCCAGGATCTTCACCAGATCGTCCCGGCCGGCCACGTGCGTGTTCCAGGAAATGCCGATGGCGCCGCCGGGCCGCAGGATCTGACTCCACCCGGGCACCGCGTTGTACAGCAGTTCGAGTGGGCTGCGGGACAGGTGTTTCTGGGTGGGCCGGGAACCGTGCTGCACACCGTAGGGCGCGTCGGTGACGATCGCGTCCACGGTCTCGGCCCGGAAGAACTCCCGGCTGCGCACGGTGTCGGCGTTGACCACCATGAGCTGGTTCGCCTCGCCCGCCTTGTACAACTCCTTGGTCAGCCCCAGTTTCACGCTGAGCCGCTTGCCGATCAGCGCCTTGTCCCGGCGGATCGGCGTGACCTCGTGCTGGTGCTTGATCCGGTGGTTCTTCAGCCAGGTGGCCAGGAAGTGCGCGTAGGCGTCGAAGTCCTTGCCGTCCAGGTCCATGCCGAAGGCGTCGTGCCCGTACATCAGCGCCTGGTTCAGCGTGGTGCCACGCCCGCACATCGGGTCGAAGACAGCGAGCTTTTTCTCCATCAGCTCGCCGGGTTCGGCGCGGGCGAGCAGGGTGATGTTGAGCAGCAGCTTGGTGAAGTGCTCGTTGGTCTTGCCCGAGTACTTCTGGATGGTCAGCAGATCGCTGCTGAACTTGTCCAAAGGGGACACTCGCAGCGGCCGCAGCAACTCGCCCTCGACCGCGAACAACGCGTACACCGAGGACAGGTTGGACAGCACCGAGATGTCGTACTCGTCCAGCGCCCCGGACTCGAACGTCACATACGGCACCCCGCCGATCTCCGTCTCGGCGACGTCGGCGACCTCGGTGTGCAACGCGGTCTCGCTGAACACCGCCAGCTCGGTGCGGGTCAGCCGGACGGCCGACTCCCCGTACACCCGGTTGAACGCGGGCAGAATCAGCAGCGCGTACCTTGCCATGTGCTCACAATCGTTGCGGAGTAACAATTCAGGTCTTGTGTGGTGGATCTTGCACGCCATCGTCGGGCCCAGCCCGCCCCTGGCAGCACCGCCGGGGCGGCCACGTACAACCCGGTACGCGGCCACCCCTGCGGCACCGCCAGGAACGACCTGGACGCCGACGCTCACGCACAAGATCCACCACACAAGACCTAGCGTCGGAAGGACACCTGCAGCGTGGGCTGGCTGGTGCCCGCGAAGAAGTCGTTGCCCTTGTCGTCGACCACCACGAACGCGGGGAAGTCCTCGACCTCGATCTTCCACACCGCCTCCATGCCGAGTTCGGCGTACTCGAGCACCTCGACCTTGCGGATGCAGTCCTGGGCCAGCCGGGCCGCCGGACCGCCGATGGAACCGAGGTAGAAACCGCCGTGGCTCTGGCACGCCTCGGTGACCTGCTTGGACCGGTTTCCCTTGGCCAGCATGACCAAAGAGCCGCCCGCGGCCTGGAACTGCTCCACATAGGAGTCCATCCGGCCCGCGGTGGTCGGCCCGAACGACCCGGAGGCGTAGCCCTCGGGCGTCTTGGCCGGACCGGCGTAGTAGACGGGATGATCACGCAGGTACTGCGGCATGCCCTCGCCCGCGTCCAGCCGCTCCTTGATCTTGGCGTGCGCGATGTCGCGGGCCACCACCAGCGGACCGGTCAGCGAGACCCTGGTCTTCACCGGCAGCTGGGACAGCGTGGCCCGGATCTGTTCCATCGGCAGCGTGAGGTCGATGTTGACCACCTCGTCGGACAGCTCGCCGTCGCCGATCTCCGGCAGGAACCGGGCCGGATCGCGTTCCAGCTGCTCGATGAACACGCCCTCGGGCGTGATCTTCGCCCGCGCCTGGCGGTCCGCCGAGCAGGACACCGCCACGCCGACCGGGCAGGAGGCGCCGTGCCGGGGCAGCCGGATCACCCGCACGTCGTGGCAGAAGTACTTGCCGCCGAACTGCGCGCCGATGCCGAACTGACGGGTCAGTTCCAGCACCTGCTGTTCGAGGTCGACATCGCGGAAGGCGTGTCCCAGCGGCGATCCCTCGGTGGGCAGCTCGTCCAGGTAGCGGGCCGAGGCCAGCTTGGCGACCTTGAGGTTCTGCTCCGCGGACAGACCGCCCACCACCACCGCGAGGTGGTACGGCGGGCAGGCCGCGGTGCCCAGGCTGCGCAGCTTCTCGTCCAGGAACTTGGCCAGCCGCACCGGGTTCAGCAGCGCCTTGGTCTCCTGGTACAGGAAGGTCTTGTTCGCGCTGCCGCCGCCCTTGGCCATGAACAGGAACTCGTACTTGGGCTCGGCGCCGGGCTTGGTGAACACCTCGATCTGCGCCGGCAGGTTGGAACCGGTGTTCTTCTCGTCCCAGAAGGTCACCGGCGCCAGCTGCGAGTAGCGCAGGTTCAGTTCCTGGTAGGCGTCGAAGATGCCGCGGGAGAGCGCCTGCTCGTCCGCGCCGCCGGTGAGCACGGTCTCGGTGCGCTTGCCCATCACGATCGCGGTGCCGGTGTCCTGGCACATCGGCAGCACCCCGCCCGCGGCGATGCAGGCGTTGCGCAGCAGGTCCATCGCGACGAACCGGTCGTTGCCGCTGGCCTCCGGGTCGTCGATGATCGCGCGCAGCTGGGCGAGGTGCGAGGGCCGCAACAGGTGCTGGATGTCCTTGATCGCCTCCCGGGCGAGCAGGGTCAGCACCTCGGGGTCGACCTCAAGGAAGCGTCGTCCCGCGGCCTCGACCAGCCGCACGCCCTCGGTGGTGACGAGGCGGTACTCGGTCTGGTCCGGGCCGAGCGGCAGGACGTCGGTGTACTCAAACGCCGTGGTGGTGGCAGTCACGCGGGCTCCCTTGCCTGCGATTCGGGTATCTGATGAAACTACCGCGTGCGCTCCGGCGGCCTGGCGCTGACCGGGTGTGATCCCCGTCCGGATCGAGCAGGGCGGGACCCCCGCGTAGGTTTGGACTGGCAATTCAACTCAGTCGAGGGGGACATGGTGACCACGGGACTCGTCAACGGCCGCGACCTGGGCGGGCTGCGCACAGCCGACGGCAGACTGACCCGGCACGGTGTGCTGCTGCGCAGCGAGGCCCCCCTGGCCGGCGACCCCATCCCCGACCTAGCGGGCTGGCCACCGGCGGTGGTGCTCGACCTGCGCGGCAGCAAGGAAGGCCACGCCGAGCACCCCCTGCAGGTCAACGGCACCGAGGTGCACCGCATCCCGATGCTGGACCTGATCATGGCCGCCGCGGCCACCGACCCCGGCGCACTCGACCTGGGCAAGCTCTACCTCCAGCTGCTGGAGGAGTCCGCGGAGGGCCTGGTCGAGATAGTCCGCCTGGCCGGCGCCGCCGACGGCGCGGTCCTGGTCCACTGCTCAGTCGGCAAGGACCGGACCGGCGTGTCCGTGGCCCTGCTGCTGCGGGTGGCCGGGGTCCCCAGGGAAACCGTCATCGCCGACTACGTGCGCACCGAAGCCAACATGACCGGCGTGATCCGCCGAGTGGCCACCAGCCTGGGCCGCCCAGAACCCACCGAAGCCCAGCTCGCCACCATGAAACACCTCCTGGCCGCCCCCGCCCCCGCCCTCGAAGGCGTCCTCAACGCCCTGGACGCCCACGAGAACGGCCCCCGAGGCTGGCTACTCGCCCACGGCGCCACGGAGGAAGAGATCGCCCGCTGGACCACCCGCTTCCTGACCCCGTAGCCCCACCCACAACGGCCAACACCCCGTACAACAACGGCCAACACCCCGTCCAGAACGGCCAACACGCCGGCGGGGTTTTCAACCTCCGCGAGTGTTGGCCGTTGTCGTACGCCACGTTGGCCGTTGTTGCACGCCATAGGTGTCTGCGACCGTACGAGCACTGCTCTTCGCCCTTGACTTTGACTTTCCCCCCCATCCTTTGATTTCTGCCCGTCCGGCGAGGACGCCCTTGATCTTCGCTCTTGCCCCTCAGCAACAGAGCCGAAGATCAAAAAAGGATGGCCTCGCCGGCCGGGCAGACCACCGGAGGGGTGGGGCAGATCAAGAGCCGGGATGCGCGGGTTGCGGGGCGGGGTTTGGGCTGCCGGGGCCGGTTCCAGCGTGGCTCCGAGGGCTCGCGTGTTCTCCGTACGGCCTTCCGCCAGCCAACCACACCTCACCGAGCGGCCCCGGTCGCGTTGGGAGGCTAGGGCGGCGGCAGGTTGCAGGGGCCGCTCGGTGAGGTGTGGTCTGCATGCTCCAGGCCGTACGGAGAACACGCGAGAACCCTCGTCGTGGGATTTCCACCCCCAACCCCCACCCCCGTCCGCGCTCCGCGCCATCTCGCGATACCGGGTCTGGACATGTCGGAAGGCCGGACCCGCCCCCGACGGGTCCGACCTCCCGGGGTGTGCAATCCGGCTGTAGTGGTACAGCCGGACTGCGCAGTCTGTGTTGTCTTGGAGAACCGTGCCGTGAGGCAGGTCACAAGTCAACGCTGCTATCTGGGTGAGGCGGGGGACTACTCAGCGTCAGCTCGCGTACGCGCGCAGCCGCTCGGCCCGGTCGCCCTGCCGCAGCTTGGACATGACCTCCCGCTCGATCTGGCGGACTCGCTCGCGCGAGAGGCCGAACCGGCGGCCGATCTGGTCCAGGGTCCGCGGCTGGCCGTCGTCCAGGCCGTAGCGGAGGCGGATGACGTGCTGTTCGCGGTCGTCCAGGGTGGCCAGCACGCGGCGAAGGTCGTCCTGGAGCAGGCCCGAGATGACCGCGCTTTCGGCGTCGGTGGCCTCGGAGTCCTCGATGAAGTCGCCAAGCGGGGCGTCTTCCTCGGCGCCGACCGGCATGTCCAAGCTCACCGGGTCGCGGGCGTGGTCGAGCAGGTCGGAGATCTTGTCCGCGGGCAGGCCCGACTCGGCGGCCAGCTCCTCGTGCGTGGCCTCACGGCCCAGCTGCTGGTGCAGGTCGCGCTTGATCCGGGCCAGCTTGTTGACCTGTTCCACCAGGTGCACGGGCAGCCGGATGGTGCGGCCCTGGTCGGCCATGCCGCGGGTGATCGCCTGCCGGATCCACCAGGTCGCGTAGGTGGAGAACTTGAAGCCCTTGCTGTAGTCGAACTTCTCCACCGCGCGGATCAGCCCGAGGTTGCCCTCCTGGATCAGGTCCAGCAGCGGCATACCGCGTCCGGTGTAGCGCTTGGCGAGACTGACCACCAGGCGCAGGTTCGCTTCCAGCAAATGGTTCTTGGCGGTGTGCCCGTCACGAACCAGAGTCTTCAGGTCGGCTCGGCGCTGCGGGGAAAGCGACTTCGCCTCGTCCAGCATGTGGCGGGCGAATACCCCCGCTTCGATGCGCTTGGCGAGATCGACTTCCTGCGCCGCGCTCAACAACGCGGTGCGGCCGATTCCGTTCAGGTAGACTCGAACCAGGTCAGCCGCCGGGCTCTGCGCGTCGAGGTCGTGCGCCTCGATCTGTGCAGCTTCCTGCGGCTCCTGCTCGGTAAGTTTCAGTAGGGCGGTCATCGGAGCTCCCTCCCTGGTCGCGGGCAAACGGCGTCGTGCGGGCATGCGTCACCAAGCCGACGCCCCGTTGCGCGGCGGCCCCTTCAGTGCGGGGGTTCCGTCCCTGTGCGGTTTCCCCGCCCCGTCCTGGCTGGACACTTGGATAACGAAGCCGATCTCGGTTTCGTTCCCGGTACCCACTCTCAATTAGCAAGACGTCAGGCTGACCTGCGGGGTTGCTTCCGCAGGCTGAGGATTCGCTGAGAAGGCGTAAAGAGAACCCTTAAAGATCGACCAGCACGGTGAATGGCCCGTCGTTCACGCTTTCCACCGCCATGGCCGCGCGGAACCGCCCGGTTTCCACCCGCGCACCCCGGTTAAGCAGGGCTTCTACCACCGCGGTAACCAACGGCTCGGCCACCTCGGGACGGGCCGCCCCGGTCCAGGACGGGCGCCTGCCCTTGCGGGTCTGGCCGTAGAGCGTGAACTGGCTCACTACGAGCAGCGGCGCGCCGGTTTCAGCGCAGGACCGCTCCTCCCGCAGGATGCGCAACTCGTGCAGTTTCCGGGCCATGGTGGCCGCGGTCACCTCGGTGTCGGTGTGCGTGACGCCGAGCAGCACCAGCAGTCCGGGCTCCTCGATCGCGCCGACCACCTCGTCCTCGACGGTGACGCTGGCCCGGGTGACCCTGGAGACGACCGCCCTCACGCCACGACCCAGTCGGCGGGCACCAGCATCCCGTGCTTGATCAGGTTGCGCACCGCAGGCAGCGCGCCCATGACCAGCACCTCCGTCGGCAGGCCGTGCGCGGCGGCGAGCAGCCCGAGCAGGTCGCCCAGGTCCAGGTGCCCTCGGCAGCCTGCCAGCAGCGCGGCGGCCAGATCGTCCAGGTCGTGCTGCCAGCCCGGCCCGTCCTGCCGGTGCAGCCTGCGCACCACCGAGGTCCAGCCGTCCTCGGCCGGACCGGAGATCTCCTCCAGCGCGACCGAGGCGGGCACGGTGAGCCGGGCGGCGAGCAGGTCCTCGTCCGCACTGTGCTGACGCAGCCAGGCCACCCGGTCCAGCCAGCCAGCGGTTTCCGGGCCCAGCGGGTCGTCATAGGCCTGGCGCAGGTCCTCACAGACGATGTCGGCGGGCCCGGTCTGGGTGTGCCGCAGCGTCACGAAGCCGAACCCGATGCCCTCGACCTGGTGCTCCGCGAACCAGTCCAGCCACCGCCCGGCCTGTTCCCGGCCTGCCTGCGACCGCGGATCCACGCCCGCGTCGCGCAGCCAGGTGCCGACGTAGAGCGCCGGATCGGCCACATCGCGCTGCACCACCCAGGCGTCCATGCCCTGTGCGGGCAGCCAGGAGGCGACCCGCTCGCTCCAGTCCTGGCCCTTGACGTGCAGCCAGGAGGCGAGCAGCTGCCCAACCCCGCCGTCGGCGAGGTGCTCGGGCAGCTGCCGGATGACCAGTTCGCTGGCGCTGTCCCCGGACAGCCCGGAGTCGCGGTAGACGTAGTCCACCCGCGGCGGCCCGACCACGAACGGCGGGTTGCACACGATCTGCTGGAACCGGCGGCCGGCCACCGGCTTGAACCACTCGCCGCGGCCGAGTTCCACATCGAGCTGGTTGAGCCGGAAGGTGGCCGAGGCCAGCGCCAGCGCCCGCCCGGACAGGTCCGTGGCGGTGACGTTCTCGGCGTGCCTGCTGGCGTGCAGCGACTGCACCCCGCAGCCGGTGCCCAGGTCGAGCAGGGCGCCGACCGGGCGGCGGGCGGTGGCCCTGGCCAGGCTGAGCGAGGCGTGCCCGACGCCGAGCACGTGATCGGCGGGCACCGGGCCGCCGCGGGCGTCGGAGTCCAGGTCGGAGAGCACCCACCAGGAGCCCTGGTCATCGCCGTAGGGCCGCAGGTCCAGCGCGGCCCGCGCGGACTCGCCGTCGGTGTGCAGCAGCCCGGCCCGGACCGCGTCGGCCAGCGGCAACGGCCGCAGCGCGGCGGCCAGCTCGGCCTCCGGCACCGGCTCGTTGAGCAGGAACAACCGGACCAGGGCGCCCAGCGCCCCGCCGTCGGCGCAGGCCCTGGCAGCAGGCTCCAGCTCCCCGCGGCCCAGCGCGGCGTGCGCGGTGGGCCCGAGCAGTTCGAGCACTCCGTCCGCGTGGTAGTCCGCGGACAGGAAAGCCGTCCGCAACTGGTCGCATACCTGGTCATCGATCGCTACGCCGAACACGCGAAGATCCTCACACGTTTCGCCGATCCCCACTTCTCCGCCCGTCCGCCTATGTTGAGAACGCACGGAGAAGGGGGTCATCCCATGTCTGTCGCGGTCACGGTCGCCGAGCTGGACGGGCTGCGCTGGGCCGGTCTGTGTGGCCCCCGGCTGGAGGTCTTCCGCGCGCTCGGCGAGCGGTTCCGGGCCGAGATCACCGAGGCCGTGCACACCCTGCCCGAGTGGCCGGCGCTCAACGACTACGCGCGCACCGACCAGGGCCTGGTCCGACTGTCCAGACTGAGCGCGCTGACCAGGACCAGACACCCCCAGGAATATGCCGAACTCCGCGCGATGGCCACCGGCGCGAACCTGCCTGAGCAGACGTTGCTGCTGGTCAACCTGCGTGGCGACCTGCCGCCGCCGTCCACAACGGCTGGCTGTTCGGACCTGGCCTGGCCGGGCCGGGCGCTGGCGCACAACGAGGACGGCGGGGCCGGGCTGATCGGCCGCCTGCTGCTGCTCACCCTGCACTGCGACGGGGACGTGCCGGTCACCGCGCTCTGGTATCCGGGCATGCTGCCCAGCAACGCCTTCGCGCTGACCGGGCACGGCCTGGCCGTCGGCCTGGACCACCTGCCGGTGGCCGAACCGGCCATCGCCCCCGGCCGCCATTTCGTGGCCCGCGCCCTGCACCGGGCGCGTGATCTGGACGAGGCGATCCGGCTGCTCACCACACTGCCCTCGGCGGGCGGTTTCGCCTACAACCTGGCCGAGCTGAGCACCGGCCGGGTCGTGCAGGTGGAGGCGGTGGCCGGGGCCAGCGCGGTCCAGGAGGCCGGGGCCGAGCCGCTCTGGCACACCAACCACCTGCGCCACCTGACGCTGCCCGAGCTGGTCACGCTGTCCAGCCGGGAACGCGCCAAGGTCCTGGACAGCCTGGACCCACCCGCCGAACCGGGCATCGACTGGTTCCTGGACGTCCTGACCAGCGCGCACCCGCGCGGCGTTGGCCGCCCGCCGGGTGCCGACGATTCGGCCACGCTGTGCACCTGCGTGGTGGACCTGGCCGCGGCCGAGTTCACCGTGCTGCCGCGTGGCGGCACCCGCTTCACCTGCTCGGTGGCCGACGCGCTGGCCGGACCGCCAGCCGGGTCTGCACCGCGCGGATGACCAGGGCCAGGAACACGAAGCCGCCGATCAGCACGAGCGTGTAAGGCAGGTTGGCCATGATCGGAATGGTCGGGCCGCCGACCGGTCGCCGACCACCCCCGTTCACGCCTCCTTGACGCCGCTACCAGCGATCTTTACGCGTTCCTTGCGCCGGTAGCGCGGCCAGCGCGACGGTCAGCGCGAGTCGCTGGTCCGGATCGTCCAGGCGCAGCGCGGTGAGCGCTTCGATCTTGCGCAGCCGGTAGCGCAGGGTGTTGGGATGCACGGCGAGTTTGCGCGCGGCGGCCTTGCCGTCGCCACCGGCGGCCAGCCAGGCACGCAGGGTGGCCAGGTACTCGGTGCCGTGCCCGGTGTCCTGGCGGAGCAGGTCGGCGACCGGGCCGCGGGTGGGCAGCCTGCCTGCCTCGGCGGCGGTGCGCAGCCGGAGCAGCAGCACCGCGGCCCAGTGCTCGTCGTAGTCCACGGTGTCCGCCTCGACCAGTCCGGCGACCCGGGTGGCCAGGCATTCCTCGGCTTCCAGACGGCTGGCCGGCAGGTCGGCGGGGGAGGCCCGGCCGCCGATCCCGGCGTGCACGGCCACGTCGGGGGGCAGTTCGCGCAGCAGGGAACGCAGCCAGTCGCGGGCGGGGTTGTCATCGGGCAGCACGGTGTAGAGCACGTTGCCGAGCAGCGCGCTGCGGCCGGGCCGGGACCAGCCGAAGCCGGAGGTGGCGCGTTCGAAGGCGAGCAGCGCGGCGCCGTGTTCGTTCATCCCGGCGTGCGCGTGCAGGGCGACCACGCGCAGTCCGGCGGCGGCCAGGCCGAGGCGGGACAGCGTGCCGGGCGCGTCCGCGGTGCCGTCCAGCAGGCTGAGCACGGCGTCGGCCTCGGCGCGGCGTTCCAGGTCAGCGCCCGCGCGGGCGCGCAGCAGGTGCAGGGCGGCGGTGCGGGCGCCGTCGACCATGGCCGAGTAGGCCTGCGGCCGGACCGGCGGGGTGACCTCGACCCAGACCGAGCCCAGGAGTTCCCGCCCGGCCCGGATGGCCACGATCAGGCGACCCAGCAGGCCGGGGGTGAGCGCGGGGACCAGCAGTGGTTCGTCGGAGTTGGCCAGGTGTTTGAACACGCCGTGGTCGGCAAGGGCCTTGAGCACATCGGGCGGGACCCGGCGGCCGAGGATGGTCTGCACCCGGGCGGCGTCCACGTCCTCCTGGCGGTTGGAGTAGGCCAGCACCCTGGACTGGAGGTCCTCGATGGTGACCGGCCCGCCGACCACCGCGGCGATCGCGTCGGCCACCGCGAACAGGTCGCCTGGCACGTCCCGGCTGGGGCCCTGGCCGCTGAGCACCAGGGTGTGGATCAGTCCGGCGAGGTGGCTCCAGGGCACCGCCGGGTCGACCATGAGCACCGCCGCGCCGGAGCTGCGGGCGGCGGCGAGCACGCGTTCGTCCAGCTCAGGCGGCCCGTGCAGGAGGACGGCGGCGGCGGTGGTGCCGCGCACGAGGCGGGCGGCGGCGGTGACCGAGCCGGTGCCGATGCCCAGCAGCACGTCGGTGGGGCTGGTCGGGTGGGTTTCGGTGGGATCGTGCAGGGAGAGCCCGCGCAGTTCGACGTCCCGGCCGCGCGGCGCGCAGCACAGCCGGGTGCCCAGGCCGCCGAGCACGTCGACCAGTCGCTCAAGCGTGACCACGGGCCGCCTCCTGCCGGACGCGCTGCTTGGCCCGGTTGCCGCAGCGCTGCATCGAGCACCAGCGCCGGGCGCCGGGGCGTGAGGTGTCCACGAAGAGAAGACGGCAGTCCGCCGCGGCGCAGTGCCGGACGCGGTGCCGGTACGGCCCGCCGAACAACTCGATGGCGTCCCTGGCGAACGCGGACAGCAGCGCCGCGCCATTGATCGGTTCCCGCCAGCGCCGCCCCTGGCCGGTCAGTTCGGGCACCGGCGGCGGGGCCTGGGCGAGCCGGTTCCAGTCCTCGAACGCACCGGGGGCTTTGCCACTGGCGACCCGGCTCGCGCTGAACCAGATCGACTCGCGCAGCACCTTCAACTCGGCCAGCTCCGCGGCGCTCATCCTGATCCTGGCCGGGCCGAACCGGGTGTGCGTCAGCCACTGCCGCAGGTCCTGCACCCGGTGCAGCGCCTCCCACTCCGCCCGCTCGCCCTCGCCGCCGCTGACCAGCAGTTCCAGGCACAACGCACCCGGGTTGAACCGGTAGTGCTGCCCGTCGTGCCCGACCATCGGCAACCCGGCCGGCTCCTCGCCCATGACACCACTATAACCGGTGCACACCGGTTATAGTGGTGTCATGGAGCTGGGGGCGGACCAGGCGCTGGCCTGGCGATTGCGGCGGCAGGAGCTGATCAACCCGGCCGGGCTGGACGCGGTCGCGCTGGCGGATCGGCTGTGCGGGGTGCAGGCCCAGGTGCCCTCGGCGGCCGAGCTGGCGGTGCGGATCCGCCAGGTCAAGCCCGCGCCGGGGGAGATCACCCGGGCGCTGATCACCGACCGCACGCTGGTCCGGATGTGGGCGGCCAGGGGCACCCTGCACCTGCTGCCCGCCGGGCTCGCGCCGAGTTTCGTGGCCGCGGTGGGCGCACTCCGGTTCTGGGAGAAGGGCAGCTGGCAGCGCGGCCACGGCATCACCGCCGAGGAACTGACGAGGGTGCTCGCCGCGCTGGCCGAGGTCCTGGACCACCGGCTGCTCAGCCGGGAGGACCTGGTCGCCGAGGTGCTGGACCGGGTCGGCTCGGCCCGGCTGGCCGAGCCGCTCGGCTCGGGCTGGGGCGCGCTGTTCAAACCCGCCGCCTACCTGGGCCTGCTCTGCCACGGCCCGGCCGAGGGCAACCGGGTCACCTTCACCAGCCCGGCGCACTGGCTGCCCGGCTGGACCGTGCCGGACCCGGAGCAGGCGGGCCAGGACCTGGTTCGCGCCTACCTGCGCGCCTTCGGCCCGGCCGGGCACGACGAGTTCGCGCAGTGGTTGTTCCGCAACGGCAAACCCGGCCTGACCAAACGCTGGTTCGCCGCGGTCCGGCCCGAGCTGACCGAGGTCAGCGTGGCGGGCAAGCCCGGGTTCGTGCTCACCCAGGATCTGGCCGAGCTGCGTCAGACCAAGCCGTCCAAGGCGGTCCGGCTGGTGCCGGCCTTCGATCAGTACGTGGTGGCGGTGTCCAGGGACCTGATCCCGAAGCAGCACCTGAGCAAGGTCAGCCGGGCCGCGGGCTGGATCTCGCCGGTGGTGCTGCACGGCGGCCGGGTGGCCGGGGTGTGGCGCCGCGACAACGGCGTGATCAGCACCGAACTGTTCGCCGAACTGCCCGTAAGGGCACTGTCCGCGGAGATCGAGCGGGTCGGCGCGCTGTGCTGACGCGCCCGCCGACCGGACCGGCCGGGTCCGGGCCTACTGTCGCGGCATGACGCAGGTTCCGCTCTGGGTGCCGGTGGCCGTGGGGCTGCTCGGCTTCCTCGGGGTGCTCGGCGCGCAGTTCATCGCGGCCTGGCGGGAGGACCGCCGGTGGAACCGGGAGAAAAGCCGCGATGAGGACAACAAACGATTTGACGCGCGGCGGACCGCCTATGCCGAGGTGATCGGCGCGCTGGAGTCCTGGGACTGGGTGCTGCACCCGATCAAGGACAAGGCGCGCGGTAAGGACTTGGAAATCGGCGAACCAGAACTTGTCGATCTGCGCACGGCCTGGATCGAAGCCAAGAATGTGCTCGGACCGATCAATCTGGTGGCGACCACGGAGATTCGCGATTTGTTGCGCACCGCAATGATCGCACGGTCCCGGCTCTCCCGGGAACTGACCGCTGACGGACCCGAGAACGCGCGGTTGGAACTGGTCGAGAAGCACTGGGCGCAGGCCCAGGATGCCTATGCGCGACTACGCAATGTCATGCGACGGGATCTCGGCTTCGAACCTGTCGATCCCCAGCACTCTCCCGCCCAGCCCCGGCAGGTGGAAAGATGAGGAAAGGAGGTGGTGTCGGATGACCACACAACGGGACGGCACCCCGGTCCTGATCACGGAGGCGCAGCAGTCGTACGAGGACCAGCTCGCCACCCGCAAGCGCAAGTACATGCTGATGATGTCGCTGCGTATCCCGTGTCTGGTGGCGGCGGCCGCCTGCTACCAGATCCCGTGGCTGGCCATCGGTCTGGTGCTGTTGTCGGTGCCGCTGCCGTGGATGGCGGTGCTCATCGCCAACGACCGTCCACCACGAAAGGCGGAGAAGGTGAACAGGTTCCGCCGGGTGCGTGACGATACCGCCATCGAATCGAAACAACATCCTGTAATCGAGGGCTGATCTCCACCCGGAGTGGCGGTATGGTTACGTTCCGCTCAATCACAGGGGGCTCAGGTGGACGGTGCGGAAACTCGCCCAGTAGTTGTCGGTACGGGAACTGGTCAGAGTCCGAGGTCAGGGATGTGCGGAGCGATCCATTGGGACCGGGCCAACGAGCTGGTCGTCGGGAACTTCACCTCGGCCCAGGCCAGTTGGCTACGGCGGCACCTCTCCGGTTTCGCCTCCCTTGTCCAGTGGCGAATGGACCAGTACCACACGGACTATCCGCTCGGGGCTGAGCTGGGTCTGCCGCTGCCGACCGAGGCGACCGAGGACCGCAGGCTGAACGCGATCCTGGACTGGCACTGTTGTGAGGAAGAGTCCGAGGAGGTCCGCCTCTGGCACGAACCGGATCTGTTCGCCGGTCTGTACAAGGACATCAACCTGGTCTGGGCGACCCTGCCCGAACGCGGCGGCATGGTGGTGCTGCGCGAGGAACGGCAGATCCGCGCCTGGTTCCGGGTGCTGCTGGACTACCGGATCACCGCCGCGATCAGCTGGCGGGTGCCCGATGCCATCTACGACCTGCGCCGGGAGCAGCCCGAACCCGGCGACGAACTCGGCCGCGCCTTCTACCTGACCACCTGGCTGTGGGATGTGGCGCACGAACTGGCCGAGATCAGCAAGATCACCGTTTCCCGTTAGGCCGACAGCGGATTCTCCGCCCGGGTATCCGCCGTCGTTGTTTCCCAGTACGTGGTTGCACCGCACGACGCGGCCGTGCGCTCGATGCCCCGAGGACACCGAGCGCCGCCGCACCCCTGACTTCTTCCTCCGCGGGTTGATCAGCCCCGCACGCTGAGCGGACTCGGCGGCTGCGCGCCGACGAGTTGCACCGCCCGTGCCCCCGCGGAGACCCCCGCCGCCAGCGCGGCGCCGATCTCCGCCCCGCCCCGCCAGGCCGCGAGCAGTCCCGCGTTGAAGGCGTCGCCTGCCCCGGTGGAGTCCACGCAGTCCACCACCGGCGCGTCCGCGTTGACCGTCGCGCCGGGGGACACCCAGTGCGCGCCGCCATCGCCCGAGGTCACCGCGACCGCGCCGACCACGGAGAGCAGTTGCCGCGCCGACTCCGGATCGGTGGACCCGGTGAGCACGGCCAGCTCGTCGGCGTTGGGCAGCAGCAGGTCCACCCCGGCCACCAGGTCCAGGAACTCGGTGGTGCCCAGTCGCGCGATCAGCGTCGCGGCCTGCGGGTCCACCGAGGTGGTCAGCCCGGCCGCGCGGGCCGCGGCCAGCGCCGCCACTCCGGCCGGGCGGGAGCCCTCGTCCAGCAGCACGTAGCCGGACAGGTGCAGGTGATCCGCGCCGAGCAGCGCTTCGGGGGCGATGTCGGCCGGGCAGAGCCGGGCGTTGGCACCGCGGTCGGGCAGCATCGTGCGCTGGCCCTGCGCGTCCACCAGGACCACCACACAGCACGTGGGAGCGCTCTCGTCCACCACCAGCGCGGCGGTGACCCCCGCCGCGTCCAGCTCCGCGCTGACCCGGTGCCCGGCGATGTCCCCGCCGATCCGGCCGACCAGCACCGCCTCGGCGCCGCAGTGCGCCAGCCAGGCCGCGGTGTTCGCCCCCGCGCCGCCGACCACCATGCGCACCGCCGAGCGGGTGTCGCCGCCGTGCACCAGGGGCCCGTCGTGCCGGGCCACCACGTCCAGGCCGGCGTCCCCGACCACCACGATCCGCGCCATCTCAGTTGGCTCCGCTCAGCTCGACCGCCACCCGCGCGGCGAGGTCCGCGTTGGATCGCACCAGCGCCGCGTTCGCGTCCAGACTCACACCCGCGCTGGCCTGGTGGAAATGGGCCAGAAGCACGGGAGTGACGTCCTTGCCCCGCACCTTCCGCTCGGCGAGCAGGGCCAGCCCCTCGGCCAGCAGCCGGTCGTGCAGGTCGCGGTCCATCTCGGCCTCGGCCGGGATGGGATTGGCCAGCAGCACCCCCGCCGAACCAGGCACCTGGGCCCGGTGCGCGGCCACCACGGCGGCCGCCTCGGCGGGGGAGTCCACCCGCCACGGCACAGCCTGGTCAGATTCCCGCAGGTAGAAGGCGGGGAATCGGTCGGTCCGGTACCCCAGCACCGGCACCGAGGAGGTCTCCAGCAGCTCCAAGGTGGCCGGGATGTCCAACACCGACTTCACCCCCGAACACACCACCAGCACCGGCGTCTCGGCCAGCACCGCCAGGTCGGCGGAGACATCCCAGCTCTCCCGGGCCCCGCGATGCACCCCACCCAGCCCTCCGGTGGCGAACACCCCGATCCCCGCGACCTGGGCCAGCGCGGCCGTACTGGCCACCGTGGTCGCCCCACTACGCCCAAGCCCAATGGCCGCGCCAAGATCACGCCGAGACAGTTTGACCAGCTCAGCGGCCGGATCACAGACCCGCTCCAGCTCCGCGGCGGACAGCCCCGCCACCGCCTCGCCGTCCAGCACCGCGATCGTCGCCGGCACCGCGCCCGCCGCGCGCACGATGTCCTCCAGCTCCCTGGCCACGGTGAGGTTGCGACCCGGCGGCAGCCCGTGCGCGAGGATCGTGCTCTCCAGCGCGACCACAGCGCCCCCGTCCGCCAGCGCCGATCGCACCTCGTCACTCACCCGCAGCACCGCTGCCTCCTTCTCGCTGAAGTCCATTCGTCCGTGAGGCATCATGGTGCACGTGAGCACCCAGACTCTTCCCGAGGTCGACACCACCCCGGACGCCACGGACAGCACCAGCGACGACTCGCCGAAGATGTTCCACTACGTGCGCAAAGCCAAGATCGCCGAAAGCGCGGTCATGGGCACGCACGTGGTGGCGCTCTGCGGCGAGGTCTTCCCGGTGACCAAGTCGGCCAAGCCCGGCTCCCCGGTCTGCCCCGACTGCAAAAAGATCTTCGAGAGCCTGCCCCCCGGCGGCGGCGCCTGACCCGAGTGTTGGCCGAACTCGTACACCGAGTTGGCCGTTACGGACGCCGAGTTGGCCCAAGTCGTACGGGTAGTTGGCCCAACTCGGCGTACCAGTTGGGCCAAGTCGACCGCCGTGTGTCCGTAACGGCCAACGTGGCGTCCATAACGGCCAACGTGGCGTACGACAACGGCCAACACGCCGGGTGGGGTTAGGCGCGGAGTAGGACGCAGGCTGCGGTGCCGGTGGCGAGGAGGGTGGCGCCGAGCACGGTCTGCCATTGGCCGCGGATCGGGTCCAGCAGGGCGGCCGAGCCGAACAGGACCGCGGCCACGCCGCTGGTTCCGCCGGCCAGTGCTGCCGCCAACGGGCCCGTCAGGCTCGCGGTGATCGCCAGTAACACCCCGAGCACGACCACCGACCACGCCCAGGCGCGCACCGGGCGTCCCGGCACGCTGATCAGATCGTCCACCGGGCCGAAGGTAGTCCTCGAACACGCTGTGGCGTCACCACTTCAGGGATTCCGCACGCCTGGCCGGGATCTTTGCCCGATCGGTGACTCAATCGTTTCCCCGCCGGTGCCGATGGTGATCAACATCGGTCTGCGGAAAGGAGACGTGGATGTCTGCCCGTCGTGCTGTGCCCGCCCTGCTCGGTGCCGTGGTGCTGGCCACGTCCCTGCTCGACGCGCCACCAGCGGCCGCGCAGACGCGTGACTTCCACCTGGACTGTTCGGCTGCCTGGCCCGGTACCGGGGCACCGGACTCGCCATGGCAGCGGTTGGACCAGGCCAATGGGTTCACCTTCCTGCCGGGGGATCGGTTGTTGTTGCGCCGGGGCACCGAGTGCGCGGGGGTGCTCAGCCCGCGGGGGTCGGGCGCGCCGGGGCGGCCGGTGCAGCTCGGCGCGTACGGCGAGGGCGGGAAGCCGCACATCGCGGGCGGTGGCGCGCGGGCCGCGGTGCATCTGCGCAACGTGCAGTACTGGGAGATCCGGGACATCCGGGTGAGCAACTTCGGGCCGCCGCCGGGGCCGGAGGAGCGGCGGGCCGGGATCTACGTGACGCTGACCGACTTCGGCGTCGGCCACCACTACGTCGTGGCCGATGTGGAGGTGCACGACGTCAACGGCTCCGACCACAAGGACCCCGACCCCAGCGGCGGCATCCTCTTCGGCGCGCTGGGCGCGTTGCGGCCGACCCGGTTCCAGGACATCGTGATCGAGCGCAACCGGGTCAGCCGGGTGGACCGGACCGGGATCGGCACCATCTCGCACTGGGCCCGGCGGGCCGAGCACCCCAACGGGCCTGGCAGTTCGTTCGCGCCGATCCGGGACCTGGTGGTGCGGGACAACGCGATCACCGACGTCGGCGGCGACGGGATCGTGCCGCAGAACACCCTGGGCGCGCTGGTGGAACGCAACCGGGTGCACCAGTTCAACATGCGCTCGGCCGGCTGGAACGCCGGGATCTGGCCGTGGAACTCCGATGACACGCTGATCCAGTTCAACGAGGTCTCCGGCGGGTTCGGCACCAGGGACAGCATGGCCTTCGACTTCGACGGCGGCTCCAGGAACGTGCTCTACCAGTACAACTACAGCCACGACAACGACGGTGGCGCGCTACTGGTGTGCAACGACAAGGACATGGTCAACGACGGCGGCGTGTTCCGGCACAACATCAGCCAGCACGACGGGCACCCGGACGTCGCGGTGATCTCCATCGGCTGCGCGCGGGCGACCAATGTGCGTATCCACCACAACACCTTCTTCACCGGCCGGGACACCCGGCTGGTGGCCAACTACACCGACACCCAGATCGTGGCCGCCAACAACGTCTTCGCCCGCGCGGGCGGCAGCTCGATGATCCAGGACTCGCACGGGCGTTACCAGGCCAACGCCTACTTCAACATGCCGGTGCCGGAGCGGGACGGCCGCGCGGTCACGGCGGATCCGCAGCTGCTCAACCCCGGCTCGGCCAGCGGACTCCTCGACCTGGGCGGCTACCGGCTGCGCGCGGGCTCGCCCGCGCTGCGGGCCGGGGAGCCGGTGCCGGGGGCGGGCAACCGGGACTTCTTCGGCAACCCGATGCCCAGCGTGCCCAATATCGGCGCCTACCAGGGGCCGGGCGAACTCGCCGACTGAGCAGTACTGGGCAGGACTGGGCAGTGGATGAGCAGTGGACCGGTCTGGGAAATGAGCAACGCCCGATCCCATGATTCCCTCACCCCGGCCAGCGCGCCGGGCGAGGAATCAGGGAGATCGAAATGGGTTCCATTCCGAGGAAGCTGACCGCGGCCCTGCTCGGCGCCGCCGCCATGGGTGGCGCTTTGTTGCCGGCGGCCACCGCACAGGCTGCCCCGGCGTCACCGGAATCGGCGATGGCGGCCGTGCGGGCGGCCGGGTTCAGCATTGACGTGACCAAGAGCGTCGTGGACATCACCAACCGGCTCTACGACATCATCAGCAATTCCATCGCGCACAACCAGAACCGCTCCGGTTTTGTGAACGGCATCATGGAGGGTTCCTTCTACGACGCCGGTCAGCGGTACAACGTGATGGTCACCAAGCAGAACCACCCGTACACGGCGAATCTGCACAACATCGTCTACGACGCCATCGTGCACAGCGGCTACCCCGATTTCCGGGTCATCGTCTTCGAATCCGGCACCTTCACCAATCGCGGCGACGGCGGGCACATCAACTGGGCCTTCCGCGGCTGGTTCACCCGCGAGGGCATGACCGTGCACTTCCGCAAGCCCGGCGCGGCCGCCCGGTCCGCCGTCCCGGCCGAGACCGGCTCGGCCGGGACGGCATCCGTACAGGGTGCCTCGGGCGCCGGGGTCACCATCCACCTGGACAACGGGGCCAACGGTTTCCAGGTGGCCAACGCGATCAGCAACATCAACGAGGACAACCGGGGCAAGTTCGTGGCGAAGGCGGTGGACGCCGCGTTCGAGGTGAGCGGCGGCCGCTACAACGTCGTCATGATGAACCTCAGCCAGGGCTATCACGAACGGCTGACCGGCAAGAAGCTGTACGCGAATGTCCGCTACGGGCACGTGAACTACGGCCTGTGGATCAGTGAGGCCGGGCAGTTCACCAACAACGGTGACGGCGGCTGGATCAACTGGGGCATGCGCGGCTGGTTCGACCGCGATGGCAAGACCGTCAACTTCCGCCGCCCCTGACCTTCCGCTCTGGTGTAAAGGACGACAAGACATGAGTATTCGGCAGAAAGTGGCCGGTTATGGCGCGGCGGTGCTCGCCATGGTCGGTGCGTTGAGTGTGGCGGCCCCGCAGGCCGCGCTGGCCGATGTCAACCCGTGCGATCTGGGCGCGAAGGTTCAGGAACTGCGCGGCTGGGACGCCAATGACCAGTACAACATCGTGGTGTGGAAATCGACCGCGCGGGAATCCAGCCATTTCAACGGGATCGCGCTCCAGGGGCATGAGACCGCGCAGGAGTGCAAGGGATTCTTCGGCAACACGGTGCACATCTTCTGGATGGTGTTCAAGGACGGCCATTTCACCCGCAAGGGCGATGGCGGTTACCGGAACTGGGCGTTCAGCGGCCGGTTCGAGCGCGCTGACACGCACGTCAAGTTCCTGGCCCGCTGAGCAGCAGAGGAGCACACCCATGAAGACCAAGACGATCGCCACTCGCGGGCTGACCATGCTCGCCCTGGCCGGGACGCTGGCCGTGGCCGCGCCACAGGCCGCGGTGGCCGCGGAGTTCATCAACCCGTGCAACCTGGCGGAGAAGGTCGACGAGCTGCAGGGCTTCGGCTCGGACAAGTCCAAGAACATCCTGGTCTACAAGGCCACCGCCTGGGGTGGCGGGCACTTCAACGACATCGTCACCCAGGGCACCGCCAAGGCCGTGCCGTGCGGGAACGCCTTCCCACGCAACCACGACTACCACTGGGTGGTGTTCAAGGGCGACGGCGAGTTCACCCGCAAGGGCGACGGCGGTTTCCGGAACTGGGCCTTCTACGGCAGCTTCGACCGCGACGACAACCTGGTGAAGTTCCACCGCCGATGACCACCCGGGATGCGGGGTGGGGCACCGGGCGCCCCCACCCCGCATCCGGCCGTCAGTTCCCTGGCAGCCGCACCGAGGTGTGCAGGCGCAGGTCCCGGGAACTCGCGCCCACCATGATCTTGTGCTCGCCGGGCGCCACCCGCCAGCGGTGCCTGCCGGTGTCCCAGTAGCTGAACGAGCGGGCGTCCAGGGTCAGCTCGACCCGCTTGGCCTGCCCCGCCTCCAGTGCCGCCTTGGCGAAGCCCTGCAGCTGGGACGGCGGTTCCGGCGCGCTCGCCGTACCCGGATCGCCGACGTAGAGCTGCACGGTCTCCACCCCGGCCCGGCTGCCGGTGTTGCGGACCTCCACGCTCACCCGCACCTTGTCCCCGTCCCGCCGGGCGGTCAGGCCGCGGTAGTCGAAGCTGGTGTAGGACAGGCCGAAACCGAAGGGGAACAACGGCTGCACACCCTTGGCGTCGTAGTGCCGGTAGCCGACGAAGATCCCCTCCGAGTACCGGACATCCACGCCGATCCCCGGATACCGCTCGGGCGTGCTGGCTGGGACGTCGCCCTCGGCCCGTGGGAAGGTGATCGGCAGCCTGCCCTCCGGGTTGACCGCGCCGAAGAGCACATCGGCCACCGCGTTGCCGTCCTCCTGCCCCGGATACCAGGCCTGCAGCACCGCGGGCGCCTGGGCCAGCCAGGGCATCAGCACCGGGCCGCCGGACTTGACCACCACCACGGTGCGCGGGTTGGCCGCGGCCACCGCCTTGACCAGCGCGTCCTGCTGACCTTCCAGGGACAGGTTCGGTTTGTCCCTGCCCTCGGTCTGGTTGTCCCCGACCATCACCACCGCCACCTGGGCGGCGCCGGCCGCGGCGGTCGCGGCGGCCAGGTCGGCTCCGTCGTGCAGGGTGACCTTGGCGTCGGCGGACAGCTTGGCGCGCAACCCGTCCAGGGGCGGCACCGTGTAGAGCGGTTTGACCTTGGAGCTGCCGCCACCGCCGGTCTTGGCCTCGGTGGCGAACGGCCCGATCAGCGCCACCGAGCGCAACTCGTTGGCGGACAACGGAAGCAGCCCACCTTCGTTGCGCAGTAGCACCATGCCGCGGGCGGACAGGTCGCGGGCGATCGCGCCGTGCTCGCGCGCCGGGATCGGCGTGACGGTGGCCGGTCGGTCGAACAGCCCGGCCCGGATCATGGTGGTGTAGCGGCGGATCAGCTTGTCGTCGAGGGTCGCGGTGGCCACCTGACCGGCCTGCACCGCCTTCTTCAGCTCCGCGCCGAAGAACTTGCCGGTGGGCATCTCCACGTCCAGCCCGGCGTTGGCGGTGGGCACGGTGGAGTGCACCGCGCCGAAGTCGGAGGTGACGAAGCCCTGGAAACCCCACTCCTGCTTGAGGATCTTGGTCAGGAACAGGTGGTTCTCACAGCTGAAGGTGCCATTGATCCTGGGGAAGGCGCACATCACCGAGTCGACCCCGGCCTCCTTGACCGAGGCCTCGAACGCGGGCAGGTAGATCTCCCGCAGGGTGCGCTCGTCGATGATGTCGTTGACCTTGAACCGGTTCTGCTCCTGGTTGTTGCCCAGGTAGTGCTTGACGTTGCCCATGGGCGCCTCCATCAGGTTCCGGCCGATGTGCCTGGTCTCCTTGCCGAGCAGGTCGCCGTAGCGGTGCGCGGCCGCGGTGTCCCAGGTGGCCGCCAGGGAGATCGGCGCGGGCAGCGCGGTGGCCGAGGGCTGCACCACGTCACCGGGTCCGACCCCGGCCGGTCCGTTGGTCACCAGCAGCGGCGGGCAGGGTGGCGGTCGCGGACAGGGTGAGCGCCAGGGCCAGTCGAAGCGTTCGCATCACTGCGCTCCCGAGGTCGAGTGGTACAGCTGCGTGCGCGGCACGATCTGTTGCGGCTGGTTCGGGCTGGACCACAGCAACTTGGCGAAGGCCTCGCCGGTCTGCTCCCGGTACTCGATCCGGATGGCGTGTCGCTGCCCGGCCGTCAGCGCGAGGCTGGTCTTGTCCACCCTGGTCTCGTGCGGGCTGTTCGCCTCGATCACCAGTTTCCCGTCCACCCAGACCCGGATCGCCTCATCGGAGACCGTGCGCAGGGTGTAGGTCTCGGAGAACCGCGGCTGCAGGAAACCCTGCCACCGCACCGAGAACCGGTCCCCGGCGAACCGCCAGGCGAAGTTGACCTCCGGGTCGATCCGGCGCAACTCTGGCGGGCCGGCGAGGTCGGGATTGCCGAAGTACTCCGCACTCAGCCCGGTGCCATTCCCTGGTGGCGCAGGCGATTGCGGGCGGATGCGCAACTCGATCACGGTGGCCGAATCGTTGGTGAACTTGCCGCTGGGCGTGAGGTCGTAGCCGTCGCCGGACGGGGTCACCCGGACCGGTTGCGGACTGCCCAGCACCCGGGCGCCGAGCACGGTGAACGGCGCGATCGCCTTGAGGTGCAAGGACTTCCCTGGCTGCGGCCACTGGTAGACCGCGGCGTGCAGGGTGTCGCCGGTGCGGCTCACCGCGCCCCAGTCCGGATCGGCCACCACGCCCGGTTCACCCGCGCCCAGCACGGCCGCGCCCTGACCCGCGGTGCGCAGCCAGTTCCCCATGGCGCGCAACCGGTCCGCGGCGATCGTCGGCACCACGCCGTGGCGATCCGGGCCGACGTTGAGCAGGTAGTTGCCGCCGCGACCGGCGATGTCGGTCAGGTTGCGGACGAGCTGGGTGTGGTTCTTCCAGTTGGTGTCCCAGCGGGCGAAGCCCCACTTCGAGGCGATGGTCATGCAGGACTCCCACAGCTGGGCGTCCACCGTGCCGGTCGGGAAGGTCTGTTCCGGGGTGCCGAAATCACCGTCGACCACCCGCCGCTCCTTGACCCCGGCCGGGCGGTAGCTGATCCGGTTGTTGATCAGCAGGTTCGGCGACTTCGCCCGCAGGTAGCCCTCCAGCTCGGCGCCGTCGCGGCGGGTCCAGTGCAGGGTCGGGCTGTCCGCGGCCCAGTCGCCGTCGAACCACAGCACCGCCGGGTCGTAGCGGTCGACCAGCTCGGTCAGCTGGGCCCGCATCCGCGCCTTGTACTTCTCGTAGCTGGCGAGCTGGGCGGCGTCCGGGTCGTGCCAGTCCCAGATCGAGTAGTACAGCCCGAACTTGATGCCCTGCCGGTCCGCCTCGGCCTTGAGTTCGGCCAGGATGTCCCGGTTCTTGTCGAACGCGGAGTGCTCACGCAGGTTCCACTTGTTCACCGCGGTGGGCCACATCGCGTAGCCGTCGTGGTGCTTGCTGGTGATCACGATGTACCGCTGGCCAGCGGCCTTGGCCAGGCCGACGATTTCCTTGGCGTTGAACCGGGACGGGTTGAACGCCTTGGCCTGGCGCTCGTACTCGGTCACCGGCACCTTGCACTTGCGCATGATCCACTCGGCGTCCTGGCACAGCGAGCCGTCCGGCCTGCGGTACTCGCCCTCCAGCTGCGAGTACGCGCCGAAGTGGATGAACATGCCGAATCGGGCGTCCCGCCACCACTGGGTGCGGGCGGCGGTGAACGGGTCGTCGGCGGCTGCCCCCGGCGGTGGGGCGGGCGGTGCGGCTGAGGTGATCGGGCTCGTGCTCAGCAGCGCCGCCAGGATCACGGCGCACAGTGCGGCCATCCGGCGCATCGCTCCTCCTTGAGCTTGGCTGACCTCGACGCTAGGAGCGGCATACATCGGACGTCAATCGGCCTTCGGTGGGGAACCTGCCGATGAAAGCGTTCATCATCCAGTCATAGATCGGATCTATTTCCGGCGGCTGCTGGCCCTATGCTCAGCCCGTGCGACTGGGTGGATGGACACGGCGGATCGGGGTCACCGCGGGCGTGCTCGCGGTGCTGGGCAGCGTTCTCGCGTCACCGGAGGTCTCGGCGGCGGAGGCGGAACCAGGGCAGCCGGTGCTGCCGCACGTGGTGGTCGGCAAGGCGGGCCCGCTGGGCGCCTGGCAGGCCGAGCGCGCGGTGCGGCAGGCAGGCGGCACCGTGGTCGCGGCCTACCCGCGGATCGGCGTGGTGGTGGCCTACTCGGCCAGGGACGACTTCGCCGCTACCGTGCGCAAGGCCCGCGGCGTGACCGAGGTCGGCGCCACCCGCACCACCAAGCTGCCGCTCGACTACTTCAAGCCGCGCCGCGACCTGCGCTACACCGGCCCGGGTTCACCCACCAGCGCCCAGGTCCCGCCGGAGGGCACCGCCTGGGACGTGCCCGCGCTCGGCCTGGACGAGGCGCACCGGGAGACCACCGGCAGCAGGCAGGTCGTGGTCGGCGTGCTGGACACCGGCGTGGACGACACCCACCCCGACCTGCGGCACGCGGTGGACACCCGGAAGTCGGTCTCCTGCGTCTCCGGCTGGGCCGACCGCAGCCCCGGCGGCTGGCGGCCCACCCTGGACGGCCACGGCACGCACGTGGCGGGCACCATCGCCGCCGCCCGCAACGGATCCGGCGTCGTCGGCGTCGCGCCGGGGGTGCGGCTGGCCGCGGTGAAACTGGCGGAGCGGGACGACACCGAGACCGCGGAGAGCATGATCTGCGGCTTCATGTGGGCCGCCGAGCACAACTTCCGCATCACCAACAACAGCTACCGGGCCACCCCCTGGCGCTACCACTGCCCCGGCCAGGCCGACCAGTCCGCGATCCGCACCGCGGTGGGCCGCGCGGTCGCGCACGCCCAGTCCCGCGGCGTGCTGGTGGTCGCCTCCGGCGGCAACGGCGCGCTCGACCTGCACAACCGCACGGTCGACACGGAAAGCCCGGCCGACGGCACCCCGGCCCGCCGGGAGATCAGCAACGACTGCATCCGGCTGCCGCACGAGCTGCCCGGCGTGCTCGGCGCTGGCGCGGTGGACGAGAAGCTGGTCAAGGCCCGCTTCTCCAACCACGGCATCGGCCCGATCGGCCTGGCCGCCCCCGGTGTGCGGGTCTGGTCCACGGTCCCCAACGGCGAGTACGCGGCCTACAGCGGCACCTCGATGGCCGCCCCGCACGTCAGCGGGGTGGCCGCGCTGCTGGCCTCCCGGCACCCGTTCTGGCGCGGCGACCGGCTGGCCGCCGAACTCCAGGAACGGGCGATGTCCTTGCCCTGCCCCGAGTTCTACGACCCCAACGGCGACGGCAAACCCGATGCCACCTGTGTCCCTGGCGAGGACCGCAACAGCTTCTACGGCACCGGCCTGACCCACGCCGGGGCGGCGCTCACCCGCTGACGCAGTCGAACCGCTCGCGCAGGTCGGCCATGAACTGAACCAGCTGATCCCGGCTGGTCACCAGGTCGTCGATGCGCGCGTTGATAGTGCTGAGCTGGGTGTCCAGCATCTTCATCAGCGGCGGGCAGTCCTCGGCCGTGACCGGGTACTCGGGCTGCTCGCCGTGCAGGGCCTGCAACACCGGCGCGACCAGGTGCGAGGGCAGCGCCGAGGAGATCATGCAGCGGATCTTGCCGACCCGGTCCACATCGGCCTCGGCGTAGACCCGGTAGCCGGACTCGGTCCGGTCCGGGCGCAACAGCCCCTGCTCCTCGTAGTATCGGAGCATCCGGATGCTCACCCCGGTGCGCTGGCTCAGTTCGCCGATCCGCATCTGACCTCCGGTTATTCCCATCGCGACGGAAGAGAGCGATGGGTCACCCGCAGGTTGACCCTCACACTCATGTCAGACTTTAGCGTCTTCCCGTGATCGCTTTCGTCCTGATGTTGTGCGCGTTTGCTGTGGGGACCTCCGAGTTCGTCGTTGTCGGCGTGCTGCCGGAGGTCGCGTCCGACCTGGGCGTCCCCCTGTCCGTGGCCGGATTGCTGGTCACGGGCTATGCCATCGCCGTCGCTGTCGGTGGCCCCGTGCTGACCGTGTGCACCCGCCGCCTGCCCCGGCGGCCCTTGCTGATCGCGGTGATGGCCCTCGGTGTCGCGGGCAGCCTGCTCTCCTCCCTCGCCGAGAACTACACCGTGCTGATGGGCGCCCGGATGGTGGCCGCGCTGGCCCAGGGCCTGTTCTTCGCGGTCGCCTCCCAGGTGGCCACCGCCTCGGTGCCGCCGGAACGCCAGACCGCGGCCATCGCCAAGGTGGTCAACGGCGTCGCACTGTCCACTGTGGCCGGTGTGCCGGTGGGCACGCTGGTCGGCCAGGCCTATGGCTGGCGGGCTTCCTTCGTGCTGGTGACCGCGCTGGCCTTCATCGGCATGCTCGGCGTGATCCTGGCCTGCCCCAAGGTGGAACACGCGCCGGACGCCGGTTTCCGGGCCAGCATGCACGTCTTCGGCCGCCGTTCCATCCTGCTCGGCCTGACCACCACCGTGCTGGCCTTCACCGGCATGATCACCACCTTCACCTACGTCACCCCGGCGCTGCGCGAGATCACCGGGTTCTCGCCCGGCTGGGCCACGGTGGTGCTGCTGGTCTACGGCCTGGGCACGGTGGTGGGCAGCAACATCGCCGGCCGGGTCCGGCCCGAGCTGATCCCCAGGGTGCTGCCGTTCACCATCGGCGCGCTCAGCCTGGTGCTGCTGGTGCAGGGATTGGCCATGCACACCAAGGCGACCAGCGTGCTCGCGCTGTTCCTGCTCGGCGCCTCGGCCTTCGCCACCGGTCCGCTGCTGCACACCTGGCTGATGCGGCAGGCCGAACCGGCGGGCGGGCTGGTGGCCTCGGTGAACATCTCCGCGTTCAACGTGGCCGCCGCGTTCGGTCCGGTGCTCGGCGGCGCGGTGATCACCGGCGGGTTCGGGCTCGACCTGGTCGGCCCGGTGGCCGCGCTGCCCGCGCTGGCCGGACTCGGGGTCGCCTTCCTGGTGCGTGGCTGGGCCCGGCGGCAGGACCAGGCCGGGCAGCCGGACGGGGCGGCCCGCCCGGTCCCGGTGGCTGCCTGATTTGTCCTGATTCTCGCTGGGCGGAAACTCCCGCGTTGACCGTCGGCGTCGCCGGTGCCCACGATCAGGACCATGCCCAAGGTCCTGATCGTCACCGGCGACGCCGCCGAATCGCTGGAGGTCCTCTACCCCTACCAGCGGCTGCGCGAGGAGGGCTACGACGTGGACATCGCGGCGCCCTCGGCCAAGCGGCTGCAGTTCGTGGTGCACGATTTCGTGGACGGGCACGACACCTACACGGAGAAGCCCGGCTACACCTGGCCCGCCGACCTGGCCTTCCGCGAGGTGGATCCGGCCGGGTACGTGGCGCTGGTCATCCCGGGCGGGCGGGCGCCGGAGTACCTGCGCAACGACGAGCACGTGCGACGGATCGTGACCCACTTCTTCGAGGCGGGCAAACCGGTCGCGCACCTGTGCCACGGCGCGCTCGTGCCTGCCGCCGTGGGGCTGCTGAAGGACCGGCGGACCGCGGCCTACCCGGAATGCGCGCCGGACGTGCTGGCCGGTGGCGGGGAGTTCGTCGACGACGAGGTGGTCGTGGACGGTCCGATGATCACCGCCCGCGCCTGGCCGGACCACCCGGCCTGGATGCGTGAGTTCGTGGCTGTTTTACGGGCCAGGGCGCCCATCGCGTAACCAGGTAATGCCCGGAAGGTCCTTGTGCCAGGCCGGGTCGGACGGCAACCCTGTCGGGCATGCCTGACCCCGGACCACCGCCACTGCCTGCGCCCGCCGGGCTGCTCGGCTCGGTGCGCCGCGCCCTGCAGGTGCTGGAGGCGGTGGCCGACTTCGGCGACGGCGTCACCGCCAAGGCGGTCGCCCGGCGGCTCGGACTCAACCTGTCCACCACCTACCACCTGCTGAACACGTTGGTGTACGAGGGATATCTGGTCCGGCTCAACCAGCAGCGGGGTTACGGCCTCGGCTACAAACTGACCACTTTGGACAGAGCGCTGCGCAGCCAGCTGGAGGTCTGCCCCGAGGTCTCCGGGCTGCTGCGCGAGGTGCACGAGCTGGCCGGGGTGCCCGCCTACTACACCGTGCTGCGGGACAACGACATCGTGGTGGCCGAGATCGCCGACTCGGTGGCGGCGCCCCGGGTCGAACCCCTGGACGTCGGCTTCCACGAGGCGGCGCAGGGCACCGCCTTCGGCAAGGTGCTGCTGGCCGCGATGAGCCCGCAGCGGCGCCGGGAGTACTTCGCCGGGGCGGGCATGCGGCGGGCCACCGAACGCACGCTGACCTCGCTGCCGGAGCTGGAGGAGCAGCTGCTCGCGGTCCGGCACACCGGGGTGGCCGCCGAGATCGAGGAGTTCCGCCAGGAGCTGGCCTGCGTGGCCGCGCCGGTGCGGGACTGCGCCGGGCGGATCAGCGGGGCGCTGGCCTTCTCGGTGCCGCTGGCCGAGTTCGGCCTCAGACGTGCCGAGCTGACCGAACAGGCCAGGGCGGGCGCGGCCCGGTTAGGGCACCTGCTCGCCCTGCGGGCCACCCTGGGCTGACCCGCCGCGCGGCACCCGCACGGTCGGATTGGTGTCCGCGGGCGAGCTGACCGGCGGCAGTTCCACGGTCGGTCCCAGCGGCGACACGCCCGGACCCGGCGGCGGACCGGGTGGTTCCGGCGCAGGCCGGACCGGCCCGTCCTGATCCGGCTCGTTCTCCTGCGCGACCTGCCGCCACGCCTCCTGCTCGGCCTGACTGCGCAGCTTCTCCGCGGTGCGCACCATCTCCAGCCGCCGCCAGCGCCGCCGCTCCCGGCGGGTCATGCTGGCAGGCCACAGCTCCTGGATGGCCGCGTTGAAGTGCGCGCCGAGCACGATCGCGATCCCGATCACGAAGGCGAACAGCAGGAAGGCGATCGGGGTGGCCAGCGCGCCGTAGGTGAACCCGGTGCTGGTCACCCAGGAGATGTAGAGCCGCAGCCCGTAGCTGGAGATCAGGAAGAACACCATGGCCAGCGCCGCGCCCGGCAGCCCGCGGTGCCAGGGCAGTTTGCGCGGCAGCGCGACCTTGTACAGCGTGGCCAGCGCGAGCACCAGCAGCAGGCCGGTGCCCGGGTAGTAGAACCGGTTCACCCACAGGCTGACCGTGGGTTTCCAGCTCTCCGGGAACACCTCCGGCAGCAGTTCAGGGCCCAGGGCCAGCACCGGCAGCCCGATGATCAGCAGCACCAGCGTGACCAGGTAGAGCAGCAGGGACAGGATCCGCTGCCAGACCAGGTTGCGGGCGCCGTACTGGCCGTGCGCCACGGTGATCGCGTCCACGAAGGAGGCGGTGGCCGAGGAACCCGCCCACAGCGAGATCAGGAAGCCGACCGAGACGATCTCGCCCTGGCCCTTGGTCAGGATGTTGCTGACGGTGTCGCCGATCACCCCGTCCACCACGTTCGCGGTGAACACCTTCCCGGACAGCTCGATGATCCGGCTCTGCACGATGCCGATCACGTCCGGGCCGATCCAGTCCGCGATGAAGCCCAGCGAGCCCAGCAGCCCGAGCAGCAGCGGCGGCAGGGACAGCGTCTGCCAGAACGCGGCCTCGGCGGCCTCACTGAAGATGGAGTCGTCCCAGGCCTTTTGCAGGGTGCGCGCCAACAGCCGCAGCGGCCCGCGTCGAGCACGCTTCGGCTTCGCGGCGCTCGTACCGCGTTCGTCCGGGTCTTCCTGCGGCGAAGTCATCGCACCGCCAAGCATGCTGCATGGCCCGCCGTGGTGATGCGGAACCCCGCAAAACGGGTGTGTCGTCACCCTCATCGGTTACCCGCCGGCCGGGTCGTGGAGCGGAGCACCCCCGTCGGCGGGGTAGGCTCGCAGGGCCCTCGGGGACCACTGTCGCGGAGGGCTTTCGCATGTGACCCAATGGGTGTGGATCTTCGAGCGGCGAGGGGAGCGCGAGAGTGACCGAGGCCCTGGAAGCCCCACCGAAGGTCGCCACTAGACCCCTGCGCGCCTGGCAGCGCCGCGCGCTGACCAAGTACCTGGCGGCGAAACCGCAGGACTTCCTGGCCGTGGCGACCCCCGGCGCTGGCAAGACCACCTTCGGGCTGCGGGTGGCGCTGGAGCTGCTGGCCGACCGCACGGTCGAGTCGGTCACCATCGTCACGCCGACCGAGCACCTCAAGCACCAGTGGGCGCAGGCGGCCAGCGAGGTCGGCATCGCCATCGACCCGAACTTCCGCAACACCACCGGCGTCACCTCGCGGGACTACCGCGGCGTCGCGGTCACCTACGCCCAGATCGCCGCGCACCCCACGCTGCACCGGGTGCGCACGGAGAACCGCAAGACGCTGGTCATCCTGGACGAGATCCACCACGGCGGGGACGCCAAGAGCTGGGGCGACGCCGTCCGGGAGGCGTTCACCCCCGCCGTGCGGCGGCTGTCGCTGACCGGGACGCCCTTCCGCAGCGACGACTCGCAGATCCCGTTCATCACCTACGAGCACGGCGGCGACGGGTTCCAGCGCAGCCGGGCCGACCACTCCTACGGCTACGCCGACGCGCTGCGGGACGGCGTGGTCCGGCCGGTGATCTTCCTGGCCTACTCGGGCGAGGCGAGCTGGCGGAACAACGCCGGCGAGGAGTTCAGCGCCCGCCTGGGCGAGCCGCTGACCCAGGAGCAGACCGCGCGGGCCTGGCGCACCGCGCTGGACCCGGCGGGCGAGTGGATGCCCGCGGTGCTCAAGGCCGCCGACCGCCGACTCACCCAGAAGCGGGGCGAGGTGCCCGACGCGGGCGGCCTGGTCATCGCCACCGACCACGTCACCGCCAAGGCCTACGCGAACATCCTGCACCAGGTCACCGGCACCGAGCCGACCATCGTGCTCTCCGACGACCCCAAGGCGTCGGGCCGGATCAGCCAGTTCGCCCAGAGCGAGGACCGCTGGCTGGTCGCGGTGCGGATGGTCTCCGAGGGCGTGGACGTGCCCAGGCTGGCCGTGGGCGTCTACGCCACCAGCGCCTCCACCCCGCTGTTCTTCGCCCAGGCCATCGGCCGCTTCGTGCGGGCCAGGCGGGCGGGGGAGACCGCGAGCGTGTTCCTGCCCAGCGTGCCGGTGCTGCTGGGCCTGGCCAGCGAGCTGGAGGCACAGCGCGACCACGTGCTGGGCAAGCCGCACCGGGAGAAGGACGGCTGGGACGACGAACTGCTCCAGCAGGCCAACCAGCAGCAGGACGAGCTGGGCGAGGACGAGAAGGCCTTCACCGCGCTGAGCGCCTCGGCCGAACTGGACCAGGTGATCTACGACGGTTCCTCCTTCGGCACCGCCGCGATGGCGGGCACCGAGGAGGAGCAGGAGTACCTGGGCCTGCCCGGCCTCCTAGAGCCCGACCAGGTCCGCACCCTGCTCCGCCAGCGCCAGGAACAACAACTGGCCAACGCCACCAAGCGCAAGAACGCCCAGCCG
This sequence comes from Crossiella sp. CA198, assembly GCF_052078295.1. Classification (NCBI taxonomy): domain Bacteria; kingdom Bacillati; phylum Actinomycetota; class Actinomycetes; order Pseudonocardiales; family Pseudonocardiaceae; genus Crossiella; species Crossiella sp. CA198. The sequence continues at coordinate 45,486 of NZ_JBQJIM010000018.1, read as the reverse complement.
GCAGCCGTACCCCCACCCCCGCGCGCGGTGTCGGTCTCCGAACGCATCCACAGCCTGCGCAAAGAACTGAACACCCTGGTCGCGATGATCCACCACCGCACCGGCAAACCCCACGGCGTGATCCACAACGAACTCCGCCGCCAATGCGGCGGCCCGCCAACCCCGATGGCCAGCATCGAGGAACTAGAAGAACGAATAGTCACCCTCCGAACCTGGTGAGGCCACCCCTCGCCGCGCGTGTTGGCCGTTGTCGTACGCCACGTTGGCCGTTGTCGTACGGGGTGTTGGCCGTTGTCGTACGGCACGCTGGCGAATCGGCGACGTGATCCGCACCCCCGCACCACTTGGCCCAACTGGTACGCCCACTTGGGCCAACTCGACGTACCAGTTGGCCCAACTCGCCGGATAACAGCGGCGAGCAGTCCCGGTGGCGACCGGTCTCGCGCGTCCACAACCGCCAAACCGGTGTCCCATACCGGCCAACACGCCGTCCCACAACGGCCAACACTCCGTCCGTAACGGCCAACACGCCGTGCTGGCGCGGTCCGGGGGTGTGACGCGATTGGGCGTAAGCGCTGCTACCTCTGCGAACGCGCTCTCACGACGGTTACGGGCCGGTTATCAGGCCGTGCCACCATCGTGTCTCTTCTGTCCTTCTGTATGGATTCAGAAGGCTTCCGAATCGCCTATCCGAGGCATACGTTGTGACCCACAACATTTCCGGGTCGTGACGCTCGTCGCGGAGTGTCACGACCACGGCAGTAGGAGGAACGGGCGGATGCGGAGCAAGACGCTTGGCCTGATCGCCGTCGGCTCGGGGCTGGCCCTGGCCCTGTCGGCGTGCGGAGCGAACAGCACGGGTGGTGGCGGTAGCACCACCGGCGCGAGTGGGTCCGAAGGCAGCGGACCCAAGGTCGGTGTGATCCTCCCCGACACCAAGACCTCGGCCCGGTGGGAGGGCTTCGACAAGCCCCTGCTGGAGAAGGCGCTCAAGGAGGCGGGAGTCACCCCGCTGATCCAGAACGCGGAGAACGATCCCGGCAAGTTCTCCACCATCGCCGACTCGTTCATCACCCAGGGCGTCAAGGTCCTGATGATCGCGCGCCTGAGCAACGAGGGTGGCGCGGCGGTGCAGAAGAAGGCCAAGGCCGCAGGCATCCCGACCATCGACTACGACCGCCTGACCCTGGGCGGTTCGGCGGACTACTACGTCTCCTTCGACAACACCAAGGTCGGCGAGCTGCAGGGGCAGGGGCTGGTGGACTGCCTCAAAGGCAAGGCCACCCCGAACATCGTGCAGATCAACGGCGGTCCCGAGGACTACAACGCCACCCTGTTCAAGAACGGCGCGGACAAGATCCTCAAGCCGCTCTACTCCTCGGGCCAGGCCAAGCTCGGCGGCGACCAGTGGGTGCAGAAGTGGGACAACCAGCTCGGCAACACGATCTTCGAGCAGGAGCTGACCCGCAACAACGGCAAGGTTGACGGCGTGCTCGCTGCCAACGACGGCCTCGCCTCCGCGGTGATCACCGTGCTGAAGAAGAACGGCCTCAACGGCAAGGTCCCGGTCACCGGCCAGGACGCCGACCCGGCCGCGCTGGCCAACATCCTGCGTGGCGACCAGTGCATGACCGTGTTCAAGCCGATCGCCGAGGAGGCCGGCAACGCGGCCAAGATCGCGATCGCGCTGGCCAAGAACGACAAGGCCTCGGCCGACGCGCTGGCCACCGGCATCGAGAAGGACCCGGAGGGCAAGCGCGACGTGAAGTCGGTGCTGCTGTCCGCGCAGACCATCACCAAGGCCAACGTCAAGGTCGTGGTGGACTCGGGCTTCGTCAAGGCCACCGAGTTCTGCAAGGACGACCTGGTCGCGAAGTGCAAGGAAGCCGGTATCACCGTCGGCTGATCGACGGATGAGACTCAGCCGGGCAGATCCGGCTGGTTGATCGCCACGGCAGGGCGGCGCCCCCCGACCCGCCCTGCCGTTGGCTCATGCCTGAGCACTTTCTTCTCAACCTGGAGTTCCAGCAGTGAGCAACATTCTCGAACTGCGTGGCGTGAACAAGAGCTTCGGTCCGGTGCACGTGCTGCACGACGTGGACCTGGCGGTCAAGGCCGGTGAGGTCACCGCGCTGGTCGGTGACAACGGCGCGGGCAAGTCCACGCTGGTCAAGTGCATCGCCGGGATCCACCCGATCGAGTCGGGCGAGATCCTGTTCAACGGGGAGCCGGTGCACATCGGCAGCCCGCGGGACGCGGCCGCGCTGGGCATCGAGGTCGTGTACCAGGACCTCGCGCTCTGCGACAACCTCGACATCGTGGACAACATGTTCCTCGGCCGGGAGAAGACCAACGGGCTCACCCTGGACGACGCGGCCATGGAGCAGGCGGCCCGCCAGGTGCTCGCCGACCTGTCCGTGCGCACGGTGAAGTCGGTGCGCACCCCGGTGGCCTCGCTCTCCGGTGGGCAGCGGCAGACCGTGGCCATCGCCAAGTCGGTGCTGTGGGACAGCAAGGTGGTGCTGCTCGACGAGCCGACCGCCGCGCTGGGCGTGGCCCAGACCCGCCAGGTCCTGGACCTGGTGCGCAGGCTCGCCGACAACGGTCTCGGCGTGGTGCTGATCAGCCACAACATGAACGACGTGTTCGAGGTCTCCGACACCGTGGCCGCGCTCTACCTGGGCCGCCTGGCCGCCCAGGTGCCGACCAAGAGCCTGACCCACGGCCAGGCGGTCGAGCTGATCACCGCTGGCCGCACCGGCGACATCGGTATCGCCAAGCCGGAAGCCGCCACGATCTGACGATCGAGGCCCAGCCCGCCTGAAGACCTTCCCGCGCACTTTTTCACCCAAGGAACTCCAGATGACCGAGACCCAAGCCGACACCGGGGCCGCCAAGCCCGATGGCGGCTCGACCGCCGTCGCCGACTTCGGCATCGACAACACGCAGCGCAGCTTCGGCCAGTCCGTTGGCGACTACGGCGCCCGGCTGCGCGGCGGTCAGCTCGGCGTGCTGCCCGCACTGGGCGGACTCGCCGTGCTCTTCGTTTTCTTCGCCAGCCAGTCCAGTGACTTCCTCACCCTGGGCAACCTGTCCAACCTGCTCGCCCAGGGCGCCGGCACCGTGGTCATCGGCATGGGCCTGGTGTTCGTGCTGCTGCTCGGCGAGATCGACCTGTCCGCGGGCACCGCCTCCGGGGTCACCGCGGCGATCTTCGCGCTGCACCTGTCCACCGGCGGCAACCTGCTCGGCAAGATGGGCCTCGCGGTCTTCATCATCACCATCCTCGGCCTGCTGCTGGCCGCGGTGATGGCCGTGCTGACCAGGCTCTGGGTGGCCGCCATCCCGGCCGTGCTGGCCGCCGGGATCATGATCGTCGGCGTGCCCGCGAACCCGTGGGTGGAGATCCTGCTCGCGATCTGCTTCGGCACCGCGATCGGCTGCCTCACCGGCTTCCTGGTCGCCAGGGTGGGCATCCCGTCCTTCGTGGTGACCCTGGCCCTCTTCCTCGCCTGGCAGGGCGTGGTGCTGCAGTACATCGGCGAGGGCGGCACCCTCGGCGTCGGCGACGGCGTGCTGTTCGAGGTGGCCAACGGCAACCTGTCCACCGGGCTGAGCTGGCTGCTGCTGGTGCTGGCCGTCGGCGGCTACGCGGTGGCCGTGCTGACCAGGCACTTCGGCAGGCTGAAGAAGAAGCTGGTGGCCCCGCCGACCTCGCTGGTGCTGGTCAAGGTCGGCGCGGTGGTGGTGCTCGGCGCGATCGGCACCTACCTGCTCACGCTCAACCGCAGCCTGAACGAGGCGATCACCATCTCCGGCGTGCCCTACGTGGTGCCGATCGTGCTGTTCCTGCTGGTCATCGGCACCTTTGTGCTCGACCGCACCCGCTACGGCCGGCACGTCTACGCCGTGGGCGGCAACGCCGAGGCGGCCCGCCGGGCCGGTATCGACGTGCGCAAGATCCGGATGTCGGTGTTCGTGATCGCCTCCACCGTCGCCGCGATCGGTGCGATCATCTACTCCTCGAAGGTCGGCTCCGTCGACCCGCAGGCCGGTGGCGGCAACACCTTGCTGTTCGCCGTCGGCGCGGCGGTCATCGGCGGCACCTCGCTCTTCGGCGGCAAGGGCCGGGTCCGGGACGCGGTCGTCGGCGGCGCGGTGATCGCGACCATCGAGAACGGTCTGCGACTGCTCGGCGAGCCCGCCGCGGTGGTCTCCATCGTCACCGGGCTGGTGCTGTTGCTGGCGGCCAGCGTGGACGCGCTGTCCCGGCGGCGCGCGCCTGCCGGGGTGCGCTGAGCTGACGCGAGTCGGACCGGGTTCGGCGGGGGCCGAGGACGTCCCCCGCGTGCGTCGAGCAGGGGAGTGACGTTGAGCAGCGCGCCCACCGCGGGCACCAGACCGGACGAGGTCCGCAGGCACAACCGGGCCGCGCTGCTCCGACGGCTGCATGTGGACGGCCCGAGCACGCGAGCCGAACTGGCCACCGAACTCGGGCTGAACCGCAGCACGATCAAGGCACTGGTGGACGAGCTGACCGCGCTCGGCCTGGTCACCGAACAGGTCCCCACGCACCGCCAGGGCGCCGGACGGCCCTCGCTGCTGGTGCTGCCCCAGGCGCGGGCGGTGCCGGTGCTGGCGGTGGACGTGGGCGTCGAGCAGGTGACCGTGGCCGCGGTCGGCATCGGCGGCGTGGTGCTCGGCGGCAGGCACTGGGCCCAGGCCAGGGGCGGAGCCGATCCGGAGACGGTGCTGGCCAAGGTGGCCGCCGCCTGCCGGGAACTGGCCACCGAACTGGGCAGGCCGCCGGTGCGCATCGGCGTGTCCGTGCCCGGCGTGGTGCGACGCGCCGACGGCCTGGTGCACGAGGCGCCCAACCTGCACTGGACCGGGGTGCCCTTCGGCCGGATGCTCTCCACCGAACTACGGCTCCCCGTCCAGGTCGGCAACGACGCCGATCTGGGTGGGCTGGCCGAGCACATCCGCGGGGCGGCCAGGGACGCCGCGGACATCGTCTTCCTCTCCGCGGAGGTCGGCGTCGGCGGCGGGGTGATCGTCGGCGGCGCGCCGTTGCGCGGCACCGGCGGCTACGTCGGCGAGCTGGGGCACATGGTGGTCAACCCGCAGGGCCGGTCCTGTTACTGCGGCTGCCGGGGCTGCTGGGAGACCGAGATCGGCGAGGACGCGCTGTGCCGCGCGCTCAACCTCACCGGGGGCGCCGCACGATCGGAGATCGCGGCTGAACTGGCCTCGCTGGCGCTGCGGCCCGAGGACGCCAGGCACCGGCTCGAGGGGTTCGCCGGGTGGCTCGCCCTTGGTCTGACCAACGTGGTCAACGTGGTCGCGCCCGAACTGGTGGTGCTGGGAGGACTGCTGGCCGTGCTGCCGCCCGTGGTGGTGACCGAGGTGGCCGAGACGGTGTCCCGGCGCAGTCTGGTCGGGCGGGCCGCGGGCCGGCTACGGATGGTGACGTCCACGCTGGGCGCGGACGCCGCGCTGGTGGGCGCGGCCGAACTGGCGTTCGAGCAGGTGTTCGCCAACGGCTGAATCAGCGGCCCGCGCTGATCCGGTGCCAGTCCCGCGCACCGCCGTCCGTCAACACCTGCTCGTGCAATGGCAACCCTGCTGTCGGCCGCCGTTGGCCCGTTGCGTGTTCGCTGAGAGCTGAAAAAGATCCGGGATGTGTCACGGGCGGAGATCCCGGTCAAAGGATCTCCGCCCGTGGGGCTCGTCGGATCAGGGACTGTGCGCCGATCACCCTTCCTGGATGTTCGCCGCAAGCTCCTTCAGCTTGGTCTCGTGTTCCCTGGCGTGGTGACCGCAGAACAGGAGCTCGCCCCCGGACTGCAGAACGGCACGAACTCGAGCAGCGGCCCCGCAACGGTCGCAACGGTCGGCAGCGGTCAGCTCGGGGCGGGTGAGTGTTCCAGGCATGTGAATCTCCCTCCGTCCCGGCACCGGCTCATCCGGTGCCCGTTGTTGCCAGCGAGACTCCGAGGCGGTGTGGCTGCTGCCGCGGTGTCGCGCTGGTTCCACTCTATGCAGACGTCCGGCGGTTCGTTAGTGTTCCCGACCTCGTGGCGATGCCGGTCACGTCCGAACTACCCGGTTGTCGCAGGGTTGAACACTACGAGTGTGCATGGGCGGTTGTGAAGATCGCCCACCGACATCCAGATGCCTTATCAAGTTGCCGCCGTTCGTCCTCAATAACCGTGACATGGCGGCAACTCGTGCCCAGGCTAGGGCTGACCTTGTGAAACTGTGGTGGAGTCACCGTTGCTGTGGGTAACCGGGCTGGTCAGCGCTGCGGCAACCAGTGGGCTCCGGTTGGCCTGATGCGGTTCGAAGTCCAGTACGTGTCTGTTTTGTTGTACTGCGCCGGAGTATGGGTTCCCGAATTCTGGGAATCAGACCGCGACCGGCTGGCGGGCGATCCCGTTCGGCACCGGCATCATGGCCATCCGCATCGAGGGCTGCTCGGCCAGCGGCTGGAAGAACGCGTGCAGATCGTTCTGGGTGCGGATGGTCGAGTTGTGCGGCCACAGCGCCGAGTTGAGCCGGATGTCCACGCCGGCGGCGCCCACGGTGAAGCCGAGGCCGCGCAGGTGGGTCAGCCAGGCGTCGTTGCCCATCCGGCACTGCCCGAACACCCACTGGAACCCGGCCTCGCGGTAGTGCTTGGCCATCCCGCTCAGCAACCGGCCGACCAGGCCGTGCTGGACCGTCTGCGGCAGCACCGCGACCCCGTTGACCGCGATCAGCGAGCGCACCAGCAGCCGGTTGGCCTCCGCGGGCAGCCCGAGCCCGCCGATCAGCGTGCGCGGCACCCCGGCCGCGGCCATCCCGACCAGCTTCTCCTCGTGCCGCCGGTCGGCCGCCACCAGCACCAGCCCGTGCGAGCCGTCGGTGCCGTCCGCGCGGTCGGCGTCCACCGAGGCCCGCAGCGCCTTCCCGGTGGCCGGATCCGACACCAGAAGCTGCTCGACCTGGCGGCCCTCACCGGGACGCGCGGGCCGGAGCCACACCGAACTACCGAGGGGGCGGTCACTCCGCCGAGTCTGCGTCTTCCGTTTCGTCACGCGGAGTACGGTAGCGCTCACCGGTCGTGCACCTCCGAGTGGGGGTACGGGTACCGCCGTTCGCCCCGGTCACTCCCTAGGGGACGAAATCCGGGGCGTCTCAGGTGCCACCCGTCCCCACGCGTCCCCGCCGCTGGGCAGCCTGGAGGGTGAGTCCCCGAGCCCCGCCCGAGGAGCGCCCCGTGTCCTGCCGCGACTGCCGCACCTGCACCGACCCCGGCTTCGTCTGGCTGGTGAAGCGGCTGTTCATCGCCGCCGTCTACCTGGCCACCCTCGGCCTGCTGTACCTGCTCAAGCACTTCCTGCGCCGGCACTGCCCGCAGTGCGGCCACATCCTGGCCAACCACCGCCGCCGCGCCGACGGCTCGTTCAAGGACTGAGCACCCGGGAACTGAGACCGGCACGGCAGAGGCCGCCGAACCCTGGAGGGAGGGGTCGGCGGCCTCGTGGTGTCCGTGCCGGAACTCAGTCGAGGTAGTCGCGCAGCACCTGCGAGCGCGACGGGTGCCGCAGCTTGGACATCGTCTTGGACTCGATCTGGCGGATCCGTTCCCTGGTCACGCCGTAGACCTGGCCGATCTCGTCCAGGGTGCGCGGCTGGCCGTCGGTGAGCCCGAACCGCAGCCGGACCACGCCGGCCTCGCGCTCGGACAGCGTGGCCAGCACGGACTGGAGCTGGTCCTGCAGCAGGGTGAAGGAGACCGCGTCGACCGCGATCACGGCCTCGGAGTCCTCGATGAAGTCGCCCAGGTGCGAGTCGCCCTCGTCGCCGATGGTTTGATCCAGCGAGATCGGCTCTCGCGCGTACTGCTGGATCTCCAGGACCTTCTCGGGCGTGATGTCCATTTCCTTGGCGAGTTCCTCGGGAGTGGGTTCGCGGCCCAGGTCCTGGAGGAGTTCGCGCTGTATGCGGCCGAGCTTGTTGATGACCTCGACCATGTGCACCGGGATGCGGATGGTGCGGGCCTGGTCGGCCATGGCCCTGGTGATGGCCTGCCGGATCCACCAGGTCGCGTAGGTGGAGAACTTGTAGCCCTTGGTGTAGTCGAACTTCTCGACTGCCCGGATCAGGCCCAGGTTGCCCTCCTGGATCAGGTCCAGGAAGGCCATGCCGCGGCCGGTGTAGCGCTTGGCCAGGCTGACCACCAGGCGGAGGTTGGCCTCCAGCAGGTGGTTCTTGGCGCGTTCGCCGTCCCGGATGATCCAGCGCAGGTCGCGGCGCATCTGGGTGGAGAGCTGGGTGCCCTCCTCCTCGATCTGGCGGTAGCGCTCGGCGGCGTAGAGACCGGCCTCGATCCGCTTGGCCAGGGCCACCTCCTCCTCGGCGTTGAGGAGGGCGACCTTGCCGATCTGCTTGAGGTAGGCGCGGACCGAGTCGGCCGAGGCGGTGAGTTCAGCGTCCTTGCGGGCCTGCCGCAGCGCCTCGGACTCCTCCTCGTCCCAGACGAAGCTGCCGGTCTTCTGCGGCTCCTCCTCGGCGGGCTCCGGCTCGTCGGCGACGACAAGATCGGCCTCGAGTTCGAGGTCCTCCTCGATGTCCTCCAGGACCGGCTCGTCGCCGTCGGTCGGCTTGGCCGCGGCCTTGCCTGCCGGACCGGCCTTCTTCGCCGGGGCCTTGGCGGCCGGGGTCTTGCCCGTGGCGGCCTTGGTGGTCCGGGCGGCGGGCTTCTTGGCGGCAGGCTTGGCCGCCGTCTTGGCCGGGGCCTTGCGGGCCGGGGTCGCCTGCTCGTCGGCCTCCAGCGCGGGGGAAGGCCGGGTAGCGGTGTCTGCGGTGGCCACGTACGCCCTTTCGCGGGGATCGTTCACTGGCAGGCCAAGGGCGCGAACCTAGGCCGCCGGAGTGTTCGGGGGAGCGCCCCCGGCGCAGAGTGCCGCGGGCGTCCACCATTGTAACGACGGGCCTGGCCCGTCCGTTGCGGGCCGGGAAAGGGAAATCAGCCGCGCAGCCCGGCCGCGGCACTGGCCGCGCCGACGATGCCCGCGTCGTTCTTCAACGTCGCCGCCACCACCTCGGTGCGCACCTCCAGCAGCGGCAGCCACTTGTGCGCCTTCTTGCTGACCCCGCCGCCGGCGATCACCAGGTCCGGCCACACCAGGTCCTCCAGCACCCGCAGGTACCGGGTGACCCTGGGCGCCCATTCCTCCCAGGACAGGTCCAGGTCCTCCTTGACCGAGGCCGCGGCCTGCTTCTCCGCGTCGTGCCCGTCCACCTCAAGATGGCCGAACTCGGTGTTGGGGACCAGCTTGCCGTCCAGGAACACCGCGCTGCCGATACCGGTGCCGAAGGTCAGCAGGACCACCGTGCCGTCCTTGCCAAGGCCCGCGCCGAAGCGCATCTCGGCCAGGCCGGCCGCGTCGGCGTCGTTGAGCACGACGACCTCGGAGGTGGCCCGGCCCAGCTTGCCCGCGAACAGGGCGGCCGCGTCCGTGCCGATCCAGCCGGGGTCGACGTTGGCGGCGCTGTGCGCGACGCCCCGCTTGACCACGCAGGGCAGGGTGACGCCGACCGGCCCCTCCCAGCCGAACTTCCCGACGATCTCCGCGACGACCTCGGCCACCGCCTCGGGCGTGGACGGTTGCGGAGTGGGGATGCGTAGCCGCTCGCCTTCGAGCACGCCGGTCTCAAGGTCCACGACACAGCCCTTGATGCCGGAGCCGCCGATATCGACTCCGAACCCGCGGGTAGCGCTCATCCCCGTGGTCCTTCCTGTTCGATTCAGAAACGTGGTGCGCAGACCATAACGGTCATGTGGTCGTATGGTCCCGTGGGTCTGGCTGATGAGGTACCGACGTTGGTGGATCCGGCCCGGTTGCGCACCGTCGCGATCGAGGTGGCGAGCGCGGCAGGCGAACTGGTCGCGGCCATGAGAGGTGGTCAGCGGCGGTTTTCCGGCGCGGTGGACACCAAGAGCACGGCGACGGACGTGGTCACCGCGGCCGATCGCGCGGCCGAGGACCTGATTCGGTCCCGGCTGGCGGAACTGCGTCCCGCCGACGGCGTGCTCGGCGAGGAAGCAGGCGATGACGCCGCGGGCGCCCGGGTGCGCTGGGTGGTCGACCCGATTGACGGCACCGTGAACTACCTCTACGGCCTGCCGCAGTACGCGGTCTCGGTGGCCGCCGAGGTGGACGGGATCGCGGTGGCCGCCTGCGTGGTCGAGCCCGCGGCGGGCCGGGTGTGGAGCGCGGCGCGTGGTCAGGGGGCCACCCTGGACGGCGAGCCGCTGCGGGCCTCGGCCACCGTCGAACTGCCGCTGGCGCTGGTCGCGACCGGGTTCGCGTACCAGGTCGAGCGGCGCGGCAGGCAGGCCGACCTGGCCGCGCGGCTGGCCAGGGGCGTGCGCGATCTGCGGCGCAGCGGCTCGGCCGCGATCGACCTGTGCTCGGTGGCGGCGGGCTGGGTGGACGCCTACTTCGAGCACGGGCTCGGGCACTGGGACTGGGCGGGCGGCGGCCTGATCGCCGAGGAGGCGGGCGCGGTGCTGCGCCGCCCGAACACCGACGGCGCCGACCCGGACGGCCTGGGCGCCGACCTCACCCTCGCCGTGACCCCCGGCGTGGCGGCAGAACTGACAGAACTACTCCGCCGCTCCGGCGCCGCCGAGATCTGAGAATGCCGAGTTGGCCCAACCGGGACGCCCGGTTGGGCCAACTTGGTGTACCACTTGGGCCAACTCGGTGTACGAGTTCGGCCAACACTCGGTGATCAGCAGTGCACGTTGCGTGCGCTGGCGAGCTGTTCGGCGTCGAGTTGCGGGGGCGGCGGAGCGGCCTGCTGGCCGCCCTTCTCGGGCTGCTGCTCGGCCCATTCCTTGAGCTTGTCCAGCAGCTGCCGGGTGCTCGGGGCCGGCTTGATCCCGTCGAACTTCTTGCCCAGCACCACATCGACGGTGGAGTCCTGGCGCTCGTCCCTGACCAGCTGCACACACGGGGCCAGCAGGCTCATCGTGCGCGCCGCGCCTGCCCCGTTCGGGCCGTAGCGGAGCTGGCCGTGGCAGCTGAGCTTGTCCGCGTAGACCGGGTCGTCGCCCGGCTCGCCTGCCTTGTTGAAGCCGAAACCGATCAGCTCCTCGTTGACCAACTTGGCCTGTCCGCGCAGGCCACCGCCGTTGAGCACGCGGATCTTCACATCGCTGGCAGGCCACGGGTCGGTCTTGTCCAGGGCGTCCCTGGCCTGGCCCTGGCCGTTGTAGGGGGTCTTGCCCGCCTCCACCGCGGGGGGACCGTCACAGCGGACCGCGGCCTCCACATCGTCGACGTTGCGGAAGACCTTGCTCCACACGAACGTCGCTATCACACCCAGCAAGGCCAGGATGATCAGCGCCGGTAGCGGGCGTCGCCTCCGATAACGTCCGAGGCCCTGCCTCACGCTCCCCGCTGCCACGTCCTCCGCCCTCCCCGGCGTTGTCCGCCATCGCCTGAACCCACGTCGACGATCAGCCTAGGCGGTAACGGCTCGGCATGCGTGACCAGTTTCGTCTTCCTTGTCGGCCGATGGGGTGCTACTGGCCACATCGGCCGCGCTTATGGGTGACCCAGTGAATGCGACACGCCGCGATGGGCTATCCTCTCGGCGCTCCGGCCCGCCGGTAAGCCGATTTACCTGATCGACTTCTCCGGCGGCACCGCGTTCTCGAAGAGAGACGGCCGTCACTGGGGACGGCGGGCACAAAACGGTGCGCTGGAACGTTAACCAGCGGCACGAACCACCATCTTGAGCAAAACGCAGGGGTGACTACACGATGGCGACCGACTACGACGCACCGCGCCGTGGCGAGACCGACGACCTCGCCGAGGACTCGCTTGAAGAGCTGAAGGCGCGGCGTAACGAGACGCAGTCCGGGGTGGTCGATGTCGACACCGACGCGCCGGACGAGAACTTCGAGCTGCCCGGCGCCGACCTGTCCGGCGAGGAGCTGACCGTCAAGGTGCTCCCGAAGCAGGACGACGAGTTCACCTGCTCCCGCTGCTTCCTGCTGCACCACCGCAGCCGGTTGTCCCGGGAGAAGGCCGGGCAGTACATCTGCCGCGACTGCGACTGAGCGGGCACGGGCACCAGCCTGGGGATGGCTGGTGCCCGGACCGACGGTCGCGAGGGCAGCGTGCTCGACGCCGCCCTCGGACACTATTGGGCGGACTTGGCCGCCAGTTCGCGCAGCAGTCCGGCCAGCTTCTCCGCCTGCCGGACGCTGAAGATCCAGTACGGGGTGGGGTCGTCCGGGTCGGTCAGCTCGACCAGCACCGCGGGTCCGACCCAGCCCTGGTGCGCCACGAACGCGGCCGGGTCCAGGTCCCGGCCCAGCGCCGGGCGCTTCTCCTCGGCGTCCAGCACGGTGACCCTGCCGACGAACTCCAGCGGCAGGTGGGCCTCGCCCACCCACAGCTCGCCGTCCTTGACCTGCACCTGCCGCCTACCCAGCCACAGCATGGTCACCACGACCAGCGGCACCAGCAGCAGGTACGGCAGCCAGGAGCGCACCCCCGGGTAGCCCATGTGGATCTCCGCGGCCAGCAGCACCGCGCCGGCCAGTGGTAGCGGCCAGCCCCACCACGGAAGGTAGAGCCGCTCACTGAAGTGGACATCCCCGGCCGTATCGACCGCGCGCGCGTTCCTGCTCACGGGCATCAGGGTAATGTCGCCCGCCGTGCCCAGCGTTGAGGTGCTCCTGACCCGGCTTGATCCGGATGTGCCCGTCCCGTCCTACGCCCGTCCCGGCGATGCCGGCGCCGACCTGGTGACCACCAGCGACCTGGTGCTGCCACCGGGAGAGCGTGCGGTGGTCGGCACCGGGGTGGCGATCGCGCTGCCCATCGGGTTCGCCGCCTTCGTGCACCCCCGTTCCGGGCTGGCGGCCAGAGCCGGGCTCAGCGTGGTCAACACACCTGGCACCATCGACGCGGGATACCGCGGCGAGATCAAGATCTGTCTGGTCAACCACGACCTGCGCGAACCGATCAAGCTGCTCCGCGGCGACCGGATCGCGCAGCTGGTCATCCAGCGGGTCGAACAGGCCGAGTTCCGCGAGGTCGCCGAGCTGCCCGGGTCCGTGCGCGGTGCGGGCGGCTACGGGTCGACCGGGGGAGCCGCGGCACTGGCCGGGCAGCGAGCCGGGCAGCACGGCGGTTCGCCTGATGTGACGGAGGTCTGAGGGGATGTTCGGGTTCGGGCGGCGCGGCAAGCGGCGCAAGGCGGCCGGCGAGCAGGCCGGCGGCGGGGAACACCTCGAGCACGGCGGCGAGTCGGCCGAGGAGGGCTTCGACGGGCCCTACGACGAGCGCGAGGCGCCCGCGGACCAGGTGTCCCGGCTGGACCTCGGCTCGATCCGGGTGCCGGTGCCCGACGGCACCCAGCTCCAGGTGGAGGTGGCGCCGGAGGGCGAGGTGCAGGCCGTGCACCTGGTGACCCCGGTGGCCCGGCTCACCGTGAGCGCTTTCGCCGCGCCCCGTTCGGGTGGGCTGTGGCAGGAGGTCAGCAAGGAACTGGCCGAGCAGCTGCGCAACGACGGCGCCAGGGTGGTGCTGGAGGGCGGGGACTGGGGCACCGAGCTGGTGGCCTCCTCGCCGGAGATGTCGCTGCGTTTCGTCGGGGTGGACGGGCCGCGCTGGATGCTGCGCGCGGTCGCGGCCGGACCGACCGAGCACTCCGCCGCGGCCGGTGCGGCGCTGCGCGAGATCGTGCGCGGCACCGTGGTGGTGCGCGGTGAGTCGCCGCTGCCGGTGCGCACCCCGCTGCCGCTGGAGCTGCCGGACGCGATCGCCAAGCACCTGGCCCAGGAACAGGGCTAGACAAACCGCACCCGGGCCCGGAACCGGGTCCGGGTGTGATCTGGCCTGCTGTGCCCAAGCACACCCCCGCCGAGCAGCGTGAACGGGGCGGGAACTTTGTCCCGTTTGTAGGCGTTCTAAACGGTGAAACCGCCGGTCAGCCCGTCTGGAGTAAAAACAACCCCGGATGGTTACCCTGGCGGTATATCGGGGCCACAACGGAGGGCCCCTTTCGTATGGGGAGCGCCGGAATGAGTGGCAGCGGGGGCTACTGGCGGCGGATGGTCCGCAAGCTGACGAGTGATGTCAGCGAGCTGGACGCCGACGACCTGTCCCGAAAAGCCGAGGCACAGGGCGCCGTGAAGGCGTGCGACTGCCGATCCGGCGAAGAGGTCACCGTGCTGGGGCGGCTGCGCAGCGTGGAGCTGTGCCCGCGCGACGCGGTGGCGACCCTGGAGGCCGAGTTGTACGACGGCACCGAGGGGGTCACCCTGGTGTGGCTCGGCAGGCGCCGCATCCCCGGGATTGAGCCGGGCCGCACGATCAAGGCGCGGGGGCGGATCGCGGTGCGGGACGGGCGTAAAGTGCTCTACAACCCGTACTACGAGCTGCAGACCACCTCCTGATCGTGAGCGTATGAGCGAATCCACCACTCCGCAGGCCGGTCCGACCGCCGTGCCGGAGCAGCCCGAGTCCCCGGACCCCAGGTCCGCCGATCTCGAACCCGCCAAGGACGCCACAGCGGACGCCGCCACCGAGGACGCCGCGGCGGAAGTCGCGGAGCCCATGCCCACCATGTGGGAGCAGATGGGCGGCCTGGTCGGCTTCATCTCGGCCTCCGTGCCCGTCGCGGTGTTCGTCTTCGTCAACTGGGCCACCAGCATGTGGCCGGCGATCTGGAGCGCCCTTGGCGTGGCCGTGGCGATCGGCCTCTGGCGGCTGATCCGCAAGGAGAAGCTGATGCCTGCCGTCTCCGGCGTGCTGGGCGTGGGCATCGCCGCGTTCATCGCCTACCGGGTCGGCGAGGCCAAGGGCTTCTTCCTGTACGGCATCTGGGTCAGCCTGATCTTCGGCGGCCTGTTCCTGGTCTCCCTGCTGGTGCGCTGGCCGCTGGTGGGCGTCATCTGGTCCGGCCTCAACGGGCACGGCTTCGGCTGGCGCGAACACCCCAAGGCCCGCTTCGGCTACGACCTGGCCACGGTGTTCTGGACGCTGGTGTTCGCGGCCCGGTTCGTGGTGCAGAACTGGCTGTACGAGGGCGACCAGACCACGCTGCTGGGAATCACCCGGCTCGCCATGGGATATCCGCTGACCGCGGTCGCGCTGCTGGTCACGGTCTGGGCGGTACGCCGAGCCAAGCAGATCGAAGAGGCCCACGCCGAGCAGGAACCCGCGACAACCCCCAGCACCAACCCAGCCTGACCCTCGTCCACAACGGCCAACACCCGGTTCTGCACGAGTGTTGGCCGTTGTTGACGGCGAGTTGGCCGTTATGGACGGTGTGTTGGCCGTTGTTGTACGCCACGTTGGCCGTTGTGGGACGGCGGAGGGTCGGGGCGGAGGGGTGAAACCCCCACGACGAGGGTTCTCGCGTGTTCTCCGTACGGCCTGGAGCATGCAGACCACACCCCGATGAGCGGCCCCTGCAACACAAACCGCAGCCCGGCCAACCCAACGCGACGGGGGCCGCTCATCGGGGTGTGGTTGGCTGGCGGAAGGCCGTACGGAGAACACGCGAGCCCTCGGAGCCACGCTGGGTCTTAAGTCGGCAGCCCAAACCCCGCCCCGCAACCCGCTTGCCCCGGGTGTTGATCTGCCCCACCCCTCCGGTGGTCTGCCCGGCCGGCGAGGCCACCCTTTCTTGATCTTCGGGTTGAAAGTCAAGAGCGAAGATCAAGTTCGTCCTCGCCGGACGGGCAGGAATCAAAGGATGGGGGGAAGAACAAAGTCAAAGGCAAAGAGCAGTGCTCGTACGGTTCCCCATCCCCGTCAGCCCTCCGATACCAAACCACATCCTGGGCAAGCGGCCCGTTGCGGTTGGGAGGCTAGGGCCAAGCAGGTTGCAGGCCGCTTGCCCAGGATGCGGTGTGTCCTCTCCAGGCTGACGGGGATGGGGAACCGCTCGGGGAAGGTTTTCGAAAAGCCACCCCCGCCGCCCGCCCCGGGCTTCGCCCGACCGCAGCTGCCTATGGCGTCCCACAACGGCCAACGTGCCGTACGACAACGGCCAACTCGGCGTCCATAGCAGCCAACTCGGCGTCCATAACGGCCAACTCGGCGTACGACAACGGCCAACACTCGGTCAGATCCGAGTGTTGGCCGTTGTGGGTCAGCTCAGGAGGGCTTGCTGGACTTCGTTTTCCACGTCGCTGGTGGCTACGAAGAGGAGTTCGTCGCCGGCTTCCAGGGTGTCGTCTGGTTGCGGGACGATGACCCGGCCGCCGCGCAGGATGGTGACCAGGGCGGCGTCGCGGGGGAGGCGGAGGGCCTTGACGGCGCGGCCGGAGAGGGGGGTGTCCTCGGGGAGGGTCACCTCGACCAGGTTGGCGCCGCCCTGGCGGAAGGTCAGCAGGCGGACCAGGTCGCCCACGGTGACGGCTTCCTCGACCATGGCGGCGAGCATGCGCGGGGTGGAGACCGCGACGTCGACGCCCCAGGCCTCGGTGAACAGCCATTCGTTGCGGGGGTCGTTGACCCTGGCGACCACCCGGCGGACCGCGAACTCGGTCTTGGCCAGCAGGGCCACCACCAGGTTGACCTTGTCGTCGCCGGTGGCGGCGATGACCACGTCGCACAGTTCCATGCCCGCCTCCTCAAGGGAGGAGAGTTCGCAGGCGTCGGCGTGCACCCACTCGGCCTGTTCGACGGCGTGTGGGTCGAAGTGGTTGCGGTCCCGCTCGATCAGCATGACCTGGTGCTCGGAGTCGAGCAGTTCGCGGGCGATGGACCGGCCGACCGCCCCGGCCCCGGCGATGGCGACGCGCATCAGTTGTTCTCCTCGGGAGCCTGGGCAGCGGCCGCGCTGACATCGGTGACGGTGCCGGAGAGGGCGGCGACGTAGACCTGGTCGCCGGACTGCACCACGGTGTCCCGGTCCGGGAGCACGCCGGTGCCGAAGCGCATCACGAAGGACACCCTGGCGCCCACCGCCTCCTCGACCTCGCGCACCTCGCGGCCGACCCAGCCCTCGTGCAGCGGCAGCTGGAAGACCGCCACCGTGCCGGAGGGGTCGCGCCAGGCGGTGGCCACGCCGTCGGGCAGCAGCATCCGCAGGAACCGGTCGGTGGTCCAGGGCACGGTGGCCACGGTGGGGATGCCCAGGCGCTCGTAGACCGCGGCCCGCTTGGGGTCGTAGATCCGGGCGACCACGTGCTCCACGCCGAAGGTCTCGCTGGCCACCCTGGCGGAGATGATGTTGGAGTTGTCGCCGTTGGAGACCGCGGCGAAGGCCCCGGCCCGCTCGATCCCGGCCTCGATGAGCACCTGCCGGTCGAAGCCGATGCCGACCACCTGCTGGCCGTGGAAGTCCCCGCCGAGCCTGCGGAAGGACTGCACGTTCTTGTCCACCACCGCGACGGTGTGGCCGAGCCGTTCCAGCCCCTTGGCCAGCGAAGCCCCCACACGGCCGCAGCCCATGATGACCACGTGCACTAAGTTCCTCCTCCAAGCACGGCGGTACATCTAACCTTCCCCCAAACGGGGGATGGCCGCGACCCGTGTTCCGACTTTGCCAACATACCGACGGCTGACCGGGCCCGGTGCTGGTGGCCCCGTCTACGCTGCGTCCCGTGTCCAAGTTCGCCACCGCGGCCAAACGCCTCCTGGTGGGGCGGCCGTTCCGCAGTGACCGGCTCTCCCACACGCTCCTGCCCAAGCGCATCGCGCTGCCGGTGTTCGCCTCCGACGCGTTGTCCTCGGTGGCCTACGCGCCGGAGGAGATCTTCCTGGTGCTCTCCATCGCCGGGCTCTCGGGCTACGTGTTCGCGCCGTGGATCGGGGTGGCGGTGGCGGTGGTCATGATGACCGTCGTCTTCAGCTACCGGCAGAACGTGCACGCCTACCCCTCCGGCGGCGGCGACTACGAGATCGCGAACGCGAACCTGGGCCGCTACGGCGGCCTGACCGTGGGCAGCGCGCTGCTGGTGGACTACATCCTCACCGTGGCCGTGTCGATCTCCTCGGCGATGGCCAACATCGGCTCGCTGATCCCGTACGTGGCCGAGCACAAGGTGATCTTCGCGGTGGTGGCCATCGTGCTGCTCACCGCGGTCAACCTGCGCGGCATCCGGGAGTCCGGCAGCGCCTTCGCCATCCCGACCTACGCGTTCATGATCGGCATGATCCTGATGATCCTGTTCGGGATGTTCCGCGGGTTCATCCTGGGCGAGAGCATGCCAGCGGAAAGCGCCGGGTTCACCCTGAACGCCGAGCACGACGAACTCATGGGCCTGGCGCTGGCGATGATCGTGCTGCGCTCCTTCACCCAGGGCTGTGCCGCGCTGACCGGGGTCGAGGCGATCAGCAACGGCGTGCCAGCCTTCCGCAAGCCGAAGTCGCGCAACGCGGCCACCACGCTGCTGCTGATGGGCCTGATCGCGGTGATCATGCTGATGGGCCTGGTGGTGCTGGCCCAGCTGACCGGGGTCAAGATCGCCGAGCACCCGGCGACCCAGCTCGGCGGCGCCCCGGCGGACTACCACCAGAAGACCATGGTGGTGCAGATCGCCAACGCGGTCTTCAACGGCTTCCCGGTGGGCGCGGTGTTCATCGCCGCGGTCACCGCGCTGATCCTGGTGCTGGCCGCCAACACCGCGTTCAACGGCTTCCCGGTGCTCGGCTCGATCCTGGCCCAGGACCGCTACCTGCCGCGCCAGCTGCACACCCGCGGCGACCGGCTGGCCTTCTCCAACGGCATCGTCTTCCTCGCCGGGTTCGCCATCCTGCTGGTCATCCTCTACGAGGCCGAGGTCGGCAGGCTGATCCCGCTCTACACCGTCGGCGTGTTCGTCTCCTTCACGCTCAGCCAGGCAGGCATGGTCCGGCACTGGAACAAGCTGCTGCGCGGCGAGCAGGACACCGCGGTGCTCACCAGGCTCAAGCGGTCCCGGCTGATCAGCGGCTTCGGCATGGTCATGACCGGCGTGGTGCTGATCGTGGTGCTGATCACCAAGTTCACCCTGGGCGCCTGGGTCGCGATCGCGGCGATGGCCGCGGTGTTCGCGCTGATGACCGGCATCCGCAAGCACTACGACCACGTGGCCCAGGAGCTGGAGGCGGCCGAGGCGGACCGCTCGCACACCTTGCCCGCGCGCAACCACGCGGTGGTGCTGGTCTCCAAGCTGCACATGCCGACCCTGCGCGCGATCAGCTACGCCAGGGCCACCCGGCCGGACGTGCTGGAGGCGGTCACGGTCAACGTGGACGACACCGACACCCGCAAGCTGGTCACCGAGTGGGAGCGGCAGGACATCCCGGTGCCGCTCAAGGTGGTCGAATCGCCCTACCGCGAGATCACCAAGCCGGTGCTGGACTACGTGAAGCGGATCCGCACCAGCAACCCGCGGGACGTGGTGACCGTGTTCATCCCGGAGTACGTGGTCGGCCGCTGGTGGGAGCATGTGCTGCACAACCAGAGCGCGCTGCGCCTGAAGGGCAGGCTGCTGTTCCAGCCCGGTGTGATGGTGGTGTCGGTGCCCTGGCAGCTGGTCTCCTCCGAACGCCGGGTCGCCGAGGCCCCGGTGGTCGTGCCCGGCGCCATCCGCCGCGGCTTCGACCCGGTCCACGCCACGCGCAAGGCCGCTGAAGATCGCCGCAAGAAGGCGGCCGCCAAGGCCGCCGCCAAGAAGGAGAGCAGCAAACCGTGACGCAGGACCGCCTGGACTGGACCGGCCGCCGCCTGGAGGTCGAGATCGGCCCGGTGGCGCACGGCGGCCACTGCGTCGCCCGGCACGAGGGCAGGGTGCTCTTCGTCCGGCACGCCCTGCCGGGGGAGAAGGCCCTGGTCCAGGTCACCGAGGACAACGGCGGCTCGTTCTGCCGCGCCGACGCGATCACCGTGCACACTCCGTCCCCGGACCGGGTCAGCCCGCCCTGCCCACTGGCCGCGCCCGGTGAGTGCGGCGGCTGCGACTGGCAGCACGCCAGCCCCGCCGCCCAGCGTGCGCTCAAGGCCGCCGTGGTCATGGAGCAGCTGCAGCGGATCGCCGGCCTGGACCGCAAGGTGACGGTGGAGGAACTGCCCGGCGGCTCCCTGGACTGGCGCAGCCGGGTCCGGCTGGCCGTCGGCCAGGGCGGCCGCGCGGGCCTGCGGGCGCACCGCAGCCACCGGGTGATCCCGCTGCGGGACTGCGCCATCGCCCTGCCAGGGGCCCTGGAGCCGGTGCTGAACCGGAGCTGGAAGCCCGGCACGGAGCTGGAGGTGGCCAAGGACAGCACCGGCCAGGTGCACATCGCGGAGATCCGCAAGGACCGCCCGCCCAGGGTGATGGCGGGCGACGGCCTGGCCCACGAACACGCCGCGGGCCGGGACTGGCGGCTGGCCGCCAGCGGCTTCTGGCAGGTCCACCCGGCCGCCGCGGACACCTTCGCCCAGGTCGTGGACGACTGGGCACAGGCCCCCGTCGGCGGGACCGCCTGGGACCTCTACGGCGGGGTCGGGCTCTTCGGCGCGGTGCTGGCCCGCCAGGTCGGCCCGGCCGGCTCGGTGCTGGTGATCGAGTCCTCGAAGCGGGCCGTCGTGGACGGCACGGCGAACCTGGCCGACCTGCCCCAGGTGCGGCTGCGGGTGGGCCGGGTGGAGCGGGTGCTGGGCTCGGCGGAACTGCGCGCGGAACGGCCCGACGTGGTGGTGCTGGACCCGCCGCGCAAGGGCGCGGGCAAGGACGTGGTGGCCGCGGTGGCGGCGGCCGGGCCTGATCGGGTGGTGCACATCGCCTGCGATCCGGCGGCGCTGGCCCGGGATGTCGGACTGTTCGCCACGCACGGTTACCAGCTGGCGGAGTTGCGTGCGTTTGACGCCTTCCCGATGACCCACCATGTTGAGTGCATAGCTCTGCTGACCCGCTGACCGGGGCAAGGCCCAGGAGGTAGCCATGAGCGATGCCAAGTCCGAGTGCCCACCGCATGACTGGAGCGGGGGTGACGAGGCGACCGGCCGGTATTGCGTCAAGTGTGGCGAGGGCCTGCACTGAGCGTGTGCGGAAGCGTGAAACCTGTTGCCACCCAGTGTTTCTCCGCGATTTGTGGTCGAAGCCAGAGCATGATGGGATCGCAGTCCGACGGGTCGTTCCCCTGTCGGTGATCATGTGATCCTGGGAGGTTCTGGCCGGTGTCTGGCGACTCATTCGTCCACCTGCATGTGCACACCGAGTACTCCATGCTCGATGGGGCGGCCAAGATCGCTCCGTTGTTCGCGGAGGCCAGTCGGCTGGGTATGACCGCGGTCGGCATGTCCGACCACGGCAACATGTACGGGGCGGACGAGTTCTTCCAGACGTCCAGGAAGCACGGCATCAAGCCGATCATCGGCATCGAGGCGTATGTCGCCCCCGGCAGTCGTCTGCACAAGAAGCCGCTCTTCTGGGGTGACCCCGGGCAGCGGAGCGACGACGTGTCCGGTGGTGGCGCGTTCACGCACATGACCATGTTCGGCCGCAACTCCACCGGTGTGCGCAACCTCTTCAAGCTGTCCAGCATCGCGAGTATGGAGGGCCTGTACTACCGGCCCCGGATGGACCGGGAGATCATCGCGGAGAACGCCGAGGGGATCATCGCGACCACCGGCTGTCCCTCCGGCGAGGTGCAGACCCGGCTCCGCCTGGGCCACGAGGCTGAGGCGTTGCAGGCCGCGGCGGACTACCGGGACATCTTCGGCGCGGACTACTTCTTCCTCGAACTCATGGACCACGGGCTGTCCATCGAGCGGCGGGTGCGGGAGGGGCTGCTGGAGATCGGGCGCAAGCTCAACATCCCGCCGCTGGCCACCAACGACTCGCACTATGTCACCAAGGACCAGGCCGACGCGCACTCGGCGTTGCTGTGTGTGCAGTCCGGCAAGATGCTCTCCGACCCGAACCGGTTCAAGTTTGACGGTGACGGCTACTACCTGAAGTCGGCCGCGGAGATGCGCGAGCTGTGGGACGGGCAGGTGCCCGGCGCCTGCGACTCCACCCTGGTGATCGCGGAGATGGTCGAGTCCTACGACGACGTGTGGGCGCACCGGGACCGGATGCCGGTCTTCCCGGTGCCCGAGGGCGAGACCCAGGAGTCCTTCCTCTTCAAGCAGGTCATGGAGGGGCTGCACCGGCGGTTCCCGGAGGGCATCCCGGAGGGCTACGCCGAGCGGGCCGAGTTCGAGCTGAACGTCATCTCGGGCAAGGGGTTCCCGGCCTACTTCCTGGTCGTTGGCGACCTGGTGGACTACGCCAAGTCGGTGGGCATCCGGGTTGGGCCCGGTCGTGGCTCGGCCGCGGGCGCGCTGGTCGCCTACGCGCTGGGCATCACCAACATCGACCCGATCCCGCACGGCCTGCTGTTCGAGCGGTTCCTCAACCCCGAGCGCACCGCCATGCCCGATATCGACATCGACTTCGACGACCGCCGCCGCGGCGAGATGGTCCGCTACGCCACCGAGAAGTGGGGCAGCGACCGGGTCGCCCAGGTGATCACCTTCGGCACCATTAAGACCAAGGCGGCCATCAAGGACTCGGCGCGCGTGCACTACGGGCAGCCAGGGTTCGCCATCGCGGACAAGATCTCCAAGGCGCTGCCGCCGCCGATCATGGCCAAGGACATCCCGCTCTCCGGCATCGTCAACCCCAAGCACGAGCGCTACGGCGAGGCCGCCGAGGTCCGCACCCTGATCGAGAACGACCAGGACGTGGCCAAGATCTTCGAGACCGCGCGTGGGCTGGAGGGCCTGATCCGCAACGCGGGCGTGCACGCCTGTGCGGTGATCATGTCCTCCGAGCCGCTGATCGAGTCCATCCCGCTGTGGCGGCGCGACGACGGTTCGATCATCACCGGCTGGGACTACCCGTCGTGTGAGAACCTCGGCCTGCTGAAGATGGACTTCCTCGGTCTGCGCAACCTCACCGTCATGGGCGACGCGATCGACAACGTGCGGGCCAACCGCGGCCAGGACATCGACCTGGACACGCTCGCCCTGGACGACAAGGCCACCTACGAGCTGCTCTCCCGAGGTGACACCCTCGGTGTGTTCCAGCTCGACGGCGGCCCCATGCGCGACCTGCTGCGCCGCATGCAGCCCAACGCCTTCGGGGACATCGTCGCGGTCGGCGCGCTGTACCGCCCCGGCCCGATGGGCATGAACGCGCACAACGACTACGCCGACCGCAAGAACAAGCGGCAAGAGGTCAAGCCGATCCACCCGGACCTCGAGGAACCGCTCAAGGACATCCTGTCCGAGACCTACGGCCTGATCGTCTACCAAGAGCAGATCATGTTCATCGCGCAGAAGGTCGCGAACTACTCGATGGGCCGCGCGGATGTGCTGCGCAAGGCGATGGGCAAGAAGAAGCAGGAGGTCCTGGAGAAGGAGTACGAGGGCTTCCGGGATGGCATGCGGAACCACGAACTCCATTTCAAGGACGAGGCGGTCAAGGCGCTGTGGGACACCATCCTCCCGTTCGCCGGGTACGCGTTCAACAAATCGCACGCGGCCGCCTACGGCCTGGTCTCCTACTGGACCGCCTACCTCAAGGCGAACTACCGCGCCGAGTACATGGCCGCGCTGCTCACCTCGGTCGGTGACAACAAGGACAAGTCCGCGGTCTACCTCTCCGAATGCCGCAGGCTGGGCATCAAGGTGCTGCCGCCGGATGTCAACGAGTCCGCGCTGCGCTTCGCCGCGGTCGGCACCGACATCCGCTTCGGCCTCGGCGCGATCCGCAACGTCGGCGCCAACGTGGTCGAGTCGATCATCGCCAGCCGGGAGAAGAAGGGCAAGTACGGCTCCTTCACCGACTTCCTGGACAAGTCCGAACTGGTCTGTTGCAACAAGCGGGTCATCGAATCGCTGATCAAGGCGGGCGCCTTCGACTCCTTCGGGAGCACCCGGCTCTCCCTCATGCAGGTGCACGAGGAGGCGGTGGACGCCGTCGTCGGGCTCAAGCGCCAGGAGGCGATGGGCCAGTTCGACCTCTTCGGCGGCGGCGATGCCAGCGCGGACGCGGAAAGCTCCTCCCCGCTGGCACACCTGAAGTTCGGCGCCGAGGAGTGGCCGCGCAAGCAGATGCTCGGCTTCGAGCGGGAGATGCTCGGCCTCTACGTCTCCGCGCACCCGCTCGACGGCGCCGAGCGCATCCTGCGCAAGAACGCGCAGAAGACCATCGCCGAACTGCTCAACGACCCGCCCAAGGAGGGCGAGGTCGTCATCGCCGGGATGATCTCCGGCCTGGAACGCCGGGTGAACAAGAACGGCGAGCCCTGGGCCATCGCCACGGTGGAGGACCTGGACGCCGCGATCGAGGTGCTGTTCTTCCCCAAGAGCTACAGCGTGCTCTCCGCCGACCTGGTCGAGGACGCCGCGGTGGCGATCAAGGGCCGGGTGAACTGGCGCGAGGACAAGATGTCCATCTTCGGCGGCGGGGTGATCCCCCTGGACATCGCCGACGCGGAGAACAACCCGGGCATGGACCCGCCGTTCGTGCTGGCCTGCAACCCGGAGAAGCTCAGCGAGGAAGTGCTGCTGGAGCTGAAGCGGACGCTGTCCATGCACAAGGGCGACACCCCGCTGCACCTCAAGCTGTGCTTCCGCCGGGAGGCCACCCTGATGGCCGTGGACGACTACCCGATCAAGGTCAGCCCGGCCTTCCTCGGCGAGATCAAGGCCCTGCCCGGGATCGCCGTCGGCGCCTGACCCCGCCGGCGCCTGGGTCGAGTTGTCCAGTCAAGACTCGTAATCTGGCAGACGTTCACCCGTTCGAGTGGCGGGTGGCGTCCTGCCCTGGGTCTTGAGTGGGAGGCCGGAAGTTTTAGGACCCGGCAGGAGTGGTGGCCGGACGCGATCAGGCCGTGACCACTCCGGCCGTCTCCGTAGACTGGCCGAGCGCCGCCGAATGGGCGGCATTTCCCGTTGTGGAGCGGGATGACAGGCGAGCTACAGCGTAACGAGGGGTGTGAGGTGCAACTACTCGAATCCGTGCGTAGCCCGGCGGATCTGAAACGGATGAGCCAGGAGGAGCTGGCCCTGCTGGCCGCGGAGATCCGCGCGTTCCTGGTGGACAAGGTCTCGCGTACCGGCGGGCACCTGGGTCCCAATCTGGGCGTGGTCGAGATCACCCTCGCCATTCACCGGGTCTTCGACTCCCCGCACGATGCCGTGCTGTTCGACACCGGGCACCAGTCCTACGTGCACAAGATGGTCACCGGCCGCCTTGACGGCTTCGACAAGCTGCGCCAGCGCGGCGGGCTCTCCGGCTACCCGAGCCGCTCCGAGAGCGAGCACGACCTGGTCGAGTCCAGCCACGCCTCGACCGCGCTGTCCTACGCCGATGGCCTGGCCACCGCGTTCAAGCTCTCCGGCAAGCGGCGGCACGTGGTCGCGGTGGTCGGCGACGGCGCGCTCACCGGCGGTATGTGCTGGGAAGCGCTGAACAACATCGCGGGTGACAAGTCCCGGCCACTGGTGATCGTGGTCAACGACAACGGCCGGTCCTACTCGCCGACCATCGGCGGCCTGGCCGACCACCTCGCCTCCCTGCGGCTGCGGCCCGGGTACGAGCGCGCGCTGGAAAGCGGCAAGCGGACCCTGCAGAACACCCCGGTCGTCGGCAAGCCGCTCTACGCGGCCCTGCACGCGGCCAAGCGCGGCATCAAGGACGCGCTGAGCCCGCAGGTGATGTTCGAGGACCTGGGCCTGAAGTACTTCGGCCCGGTGGACGGGCACGACCAGCAGGCCTTCGAGGCCGCGCTGGAGCGGGCCAAGGCCTTCGGCGGCCCGGTCATCGTGCACGCGGTCACCCAGAAGGGCCGCGGCTACGCCCCCGCGGAGAACCACGTCGCCGACGTCATGCACGCCATCGGCGTGATCGACCCGGTCACCGGCAAGGCCACCAAGAAGAAGGCCGCCGACTGGACCGGCGTCTTCGCCAGCGAGATCGTCAAGATCGGCGCCGAGCGCGAGGACGTGGTGACCATCACCGCCGCGATGCTCGGCCCGACCGGCCTGGCCAAGTTCGCCGAGACCTACCCCGGCCGCTGCCTGGACGTGGGCATCGCCGAACAGCACGCGATGACCGCCGCGGCCGGCCTGGCCATGGGCGGCATGAAGCCGGTGTTCGCGGTCTACTCGACCTTCCTCAACCGGGCCTTCGACCAGCTGCTGATGGAGGTCGCGCTGCACAAGCAGCCGGTGTCCATCGTGCTGGACCGCTCGGGCGTCACCGGCGACGACGGCGCCAGCCACAATGGCATGTGGGACCTGTCCATCCTCGGCATCGTGCCGGGCATGCGGGTCGCGGTGCCGAGGGACGCGGTCACCCTGCGCGAGGAACTGCGCGAGTCGGTGGCCATCGACGACGGCCCGTCCGCGATCCGCTACGGCAAGGGCGCGGTGATCGAGGAGATCCCCGCACTCGAACGGATCGGCGTGGTCGACGTGCTGCGCCGCCCGGCCGAGGGCGAGGGCAAGGACGTGCTGCTGGTCGCGGTCGGCTGCTTCGCCGAGCTGGCCCTGGAAGCGGCGCAGCGGCTGTCCGATCAGGGCGTCGGAGTGACCGTCGTCGACCCGCGGTGGGTTGTTCCCGTTCCCACCGAACTGGTCGCGATGGCCGCCGAGCACCGCCTCGTGGTCACCGTCGAGGACGCGGGCCGCCACGGCGGCTTCGGCTGGGCGACCTCGGCCGCGCTGCGCGATGCCAACCTGGACGTGCCACTGCGCGACCTGGCCATCCCGCAGCGCTTCCTGGATCACGCCTCGCGTAACCAGGTGCTGGCCGACCTGGGGCTCACCGCCCAGGACGTGGCCCGCCGGGTGACCGAGTGGACCGCGGAGTACCTCGGCGAGGACGCCGAGCAGGACACCCCGGCCGAGGCGTCCGCGCCGCAGGCCAAGGAGTCCACTGTGGACAAGACCTCGGCCAGCCGGTCGCGCAAGCGCCCGCAGAGCTGAGTCTCCGCTCACAGCAACCATCGGCCCGTCCCCGCGTCCCGGGGGCGGGCCGATGGCGTGCTCAGCCAATCCTCAGCTCATCGACAGGGTGTCGACAGCCCAGGGCCGTGTCCGTGGCACCACGCCCGCGCTAGCCGCGCCGAAATGCCTGCTGGCGGCACGTCCGAAGCACCCGAATACGCCCGGTATGAGGGCGCTCCGGCCGCACCGCCAGCCGACATTTCGATCACGACTTTCGCAGACGCGGCGCCACGGACACGGCCCAAGCGTCCACAGTGGTCCGCGGCCGTGGCATCGTGGTGGGGTGCGGATCCTGATTGTGGAGGACGAACAGCCCCTGGCCGACGCCATCGCGCGCGGACTGCGCCGGGAGGGCATGGCCGTGGACGTGGCCTACGACGGGGAGTCGGGGCACGAGAAGTCCGCGGTGACCAGGTACGACGTCGTGGTGCTCGACCGGGACCTGCCCGGCATGTCCGGCGACGAGCTGTGCAGGCAGATCGTCGACTCCGGCGCGCTCACCCGGGTGATCATGCTGACCGCGAGTGGCACCGTGCAGGACCGCGTTTCCGGCCTGTCTCTCGGCGCCGATGACTACCTGGCCAAGCCCTTCGCCTTCCCCGAACTGGTCGCCAGGGTCCGGGCGCTGGGCCGCCGGGCCACCCCGGCCATGCCGCCGGTGCTCACCGTGGCCGACGTGGTGCTCAACCCGGCCCGGCGCAGCGTGCAGCGGGCCGGTGCGCCGGTCGAGCTGACCCGCAAGGAGTTCGGCGTGCTGGAGGTCCTGCTCGCCGCGGGCGGGGCCGTGGTCAGCAGCGAGGAGTTGCTGGAACGGGTGTGGGATGAGAACGCCGACCCGTTCACCACCACCGTGCGGGTCACCGTGATGACGCTGCGCAAGAAGCTCGGCGAACCGGGCATCATCGAAACCGTGGTCGGCTCCGGCTACCGGGTGCCGGTCAACGCCGGAGCGGAGCCCGCTGATTCCTGACACCCAGCCGGCCGCCGAGGCCGGGGCGCTGCGCCGCCGCCGCGGCCCGGGGCTGCGGGTGCGGCTCACCCTGCTGGCGACCTCCCTGGTGGCGGCCGTCAGCCTGCTGCTGCTCTGGCTGGGCTGGATGCTGGTCGGCGGGGTGGTGGACCAGTACCCGACCTTCCCGCCGAACGCCAAGATCCGGGTGCTCGGCCAGGACCTGCCGCCCTCCCAGGTGCACGAGATCCTCAAGGACAACGCGCGTGACGTCGTGCTCAACTCCGGCGCGATCGCCTTCGTGTGCATGGTGCTGGCCACCGCGATCCTGGCCTGGGCGCTGACCGGCCGGGTGCTGCGGCCACTGCACGAGGTCACCCACACCGCGCACCGGCTCTCCGTGGAGTCCATGGACGAGCGCATCGCGCTGCGCGGCCCCCGGGACGAGGTGGCCGAACTCGCCGACACCTTCGACGCCATGCTGGACCGGCTGCAGGCCGCCTTCGAGTCCCAGCGCCGCTTCGTGGCCAACGCCAGCCACGAACTGCGGACGCCGCTGGCCGTGGTGCGCACCGAACTCGACGTCACCCTGGCCGACCCGGACGCCGACGCAGCCGAGCTGCGCCGGATGGCGGGCGTGGTCCGCACCGCCACCCTCCGCGCCGAACACCTGGTCGAAGCCTTGCTGCTACTCGCCCGCACGGACGCGGTCGGCGTCTCCGTCCGCGAACCCGTCGACCTGTCCGCGGTCGTGCACAGCGCCTGGTCCGCCGCCCGCGCCGCCGCCCAGGACCGCGCCCTGCACACCGAGTTCCACACCCCCGCCGTGCAAGCCGTCGGCGACCCGGTGCTGCTGGAGCGGCTGGCGGGGAACCTGCTGGAGAACGCGGTCCGGCACAACGTGGACGGCGGCTGGATCAAGGTCCGCACCGAGGCCGACTCGAAGCGCGCGACGCTGCGGGTGACCTCCTCGGGCGGTCAGATCTCCCTGGAACGGGTGGCCGAGCTGTTCGAGCCGTTCCGCCGCGGCGGCGCCGAACGCACCGCCCACCGCGGCGCCGGGCTGGGGCTGTCCATCGTCCGCTCCGTGGTGCAGGCCCACGGCGGCGAGGTCACCGCCGACCCCGTCCCCGGCGGCGGCCTCGACGTCACGGTGACCCTGCCGATCGCGCCCTGACCACCAGTTGGGCAAACCGGGCGTACCAGTTGGGCCAACTCGGCGTACGACAACGGCCAACACTCGGGTGGGGTCAGCGGACGTCGATGAACACCGGGTTCGCGTAGCACCACAGGTCCTGCCACGGGTTGGCCTCGCCGCGCACGTCCTGGATCGGCTCGAGGCCGCCCGGGGTGTGCCGCCTGCCGTCGGTGCCGCGGGCCCGGAGGTAGAAGGACTCCCGGACATCGCGGAAGGTGTGCCGGAACCCGACCACGTGCCCGGCGCGGAACCGCGGCTCGAAGGAGCGGGCCACCGTGGTCTCCGGCGCGCGCAGGCGCTGCCGGTCGGCCGTCTTGCCGGTGACCGCGCCGCGGACCAGGTCCAGCCGGGCCAGTCTGGGCACCTCGCCGCCGGAGTGCGGGCGGGCGGCCAGCCGGGCCAGCACCACCACGGTGATGTCCGTGCCGCGCCGTACCCGCAGCCGTCCGCCCATCCCGACCGGCCAGGACAGCCGGTCCTCGGCGAAGACATGCGTCTCCAGCTGCTGCACCAGGCCGCCGTGGCTGACGAAGGTCCGGCCGGCCCGCAGGCCGTCCATGACGCCCCGGTAGCTGCGCTCGGTCGCGCCGACCACGGTGCGGCTGAACTCGCCGGGGTAGAAGTCGCAGTAGGGCGGCTGGGTCTGCACCGGGCCGCCGGGGAGCGGGTCCAGGTGCTTGCCGACCCGGTCGTACAGGTCTCCCGCCTCGGGCTGGCGGATGATGGTGTCGCGGAAGTTGAAGTGGCTGTCGGAGTTGCTGGTGATCCACCAGTTCCGGCCCTCGGCCAGCAGCGAGTCCCACAGGCCGCCCAGGGTGGCGCTCATCCAGTCGAAGCCGCCGAAGGTGCGGTAGGCCTCGGCCGGGAAACCGGGCCAGGAGTCGCCGCCGGGGGAGTTGCCGTAGCCGCCGCGGTGACCGCCGCTGCCCTCCGGCTTGGGGTGGCCGTCGCCCTGGGCGCCGGGCGCGCCCTCCATGCCGATCACCACTCCGGGGGCGGCGTCGTGCCAGTTGCGCAGCTCCGCGGGGGCGATCCGGCCGTTGCGGGACGGGTGGTTCACCACGACCAGTCCGCCGCGTTTGTCCAGCCAGTGCAAGGCTTCCAGCGCCTTGGCCTCGTTCGCGGGGGTGCTCGCGCCGGTGTTGGTCAGCCGGGAGTCGAAGGTGCGCTCGAACTCGCGCAGCAGCGCGGCCTCGTCCCGGCTGGGCGGCAGGAACACCGTGGCGTGCTCGGCCGCGGGCATGTTCCACTCCAGACCCTGCCACAGCAGCAGGCCGGGGTGCCTGCGCCGGGCGGCCACGATGTCGGCGTGCGCCGGTTCCACCGAGTTCGCCTCGTGCGCGACGTGCCCGTGGTCGGAGAAGACCAGCCACTCCGCGCCGTGCCGCCGCGCGCCCGCCACCACCTGGTCCACGGTGTACATCGCGTCGTTGGAGTACTGGGTGTGGATGTGGTGATCACCCACCAGCCAGCGGTGCGCGCCCGGCAGCCGGGGCAGCCCCAGGTCCAGCTCAAGATCGAGGTCGACGTTCAGGCCGACCCCCGCGTTCGCCGTGCCCGCGCCGAGCAGCGGCGCACCCACCGCGGCCGCACCCACACCGCGCAAAAACCCGCGGCGACCTACCTCACCCATCCTGACCTCCTGGTTGGCCCGGGTGACGGTAAACAGCCGAGATGACCGGCAGGTGGACTCGGTGGAAACGTTTAACCGGCGGCTCGGTGCACGGACGGACTGACCCCCCTGGTGCGCTTGAACGCCGAGCTGAAGGCGAACCCGTCCGCGTAGCCGACCCGCCGGGCCACCCTGGCCACCGTCTCGTCCGGATCACGCAGCAGGTCCGCGGCCAGCGCCATCCGCCAGCCGGTCAGGTAGGTCAGCGGCGGCTCGCCGACCAGTTCGGTGAACCGGCGGGCCAGCGTCGCCCTGGACACCCCGACCTCCCCGGCCAGCGCCGCCACCGTCCAGGCCCTGGCCGGATCGGCGTGCAGGGCGCGCAGCGCGGCCCCGGCCACCGGATCGCTCAGCGCCAGGTACCAGGCGGGCGGGTTGGCCTC
The DNA here is from genome assembly GCF_052078295.1 of Crossiella sp. CA198. NCBI lineage: Bacteria > Bacillati > Actinomycetota > Actinomycetes > Pseudonocardiales > Pseudonocardiaceae > Crossiella > Crossiella sp. CA198. The sequence goes on along the minus strand of NZ_JBQJIM010000018.1, from coordinate 14,287 downwards.
GGGCATGGTGAACCAGCAGCGCATGGACAGCACCAGCAACAGGTCCAGCAGCCGGTCCAGCACCAGCTGCTGACCGGGCTCCTCGCTGTCAATCTCCAGTTCCAGGATGCGCAGCAGCGCGCACGGACCCTGGTCATCGGGCAGCACCACCAGCGGCGGCAACGCGCTGAGCAGCCGCTCGCTGATGTCCCCGTGCACCTGGTAGGCGGCGCTGATCAGCACCGCCGGACCGGTCGGCGCCTCGCCGAAGGTGCGCGGGCCCAGGCACAGCTGCTCGCAGAGATCGGTGCCGTCCGGGCGCACGCAGCGCTCCGCGTCCAGCACGATCACCCCGGCCGGGGTGTCCGGCTGGTCGGCCACCTTGTACACCTGTGGACCGCGCACCAGCGCCACGTCCCCGGCCCGCAGCAGCCGCGGCTCGCCGTGCTCGGGCACGATCCACGCCTCGCCGCTGAGCAGCGTGCACAGGGTCAGCCGGGCCGGGTTGCGGAACTCCAGCCCCCACGGCGGACTCATGATCGACCGGCTGAACAGCGCACCCCGCGCCCGCACTCCCTGCAACAGGTCAGCCAACGCGTCCATACCCTCACCTTAGACGGATGGACATGCGATCGAGCTTCCTGGCCATAGATCGTCTCAGTTTTCGCTGTTTGACTAGCGGACATGAGCAAGCAGACGATCTTGGTGCAGGCAGGGACCGGCAAGACCGGCAAGCGGGTGGCCCGGCTGCTGCGCGAACAAGGCCACACCGTGCGGGTGGCCTCCCGCTCGGGCGAGCCCCGGTTCGACTGGGCGGAGGAGTCCACCTGGGGACCGGCGCTGGCCGGGGTGGACGCGGTGTACGTGGTGCCGCTGGACGCCACCGGCGAGGAGCACGAGCAGCTGACCCGGTTCGTGCGCCAGGCCACCGCCGCCGGGGTGCGCAGGCTGGTGATGCTCTCCGCGCGGGACATCGACACCTTCGAGGGGGAGAACTCCCTCGCCGCCGAGCGCGCCGTGCGGGAGAGCGGGGTGGCCTGGACCATCCTGCGGCCGGGCTGGTTCAACCAGAACTTCGACGAGGACTACTTCGACGAGGCGGTGCGGGCCGGTGAGGTGCTGCTGGCCACCGGGGACGGCCTGGAGCCGTTCATCGACGCCGAGGACATCGCCGAGGTCGCGGTGGCCGCGTTCACCCAGGACGGCCACGACGGGCAGATCTACGACCTCTCCGGCGCCGAGCTGCTGACCTTCCCGCAGGCGGTGGGCATCATCGCCGCCGAGCTGGGCCGGGAGATCCGGGTGGTCGACCTGGCCCCGGCCGCCTACGCGGACAAGCAGGTCGAGCTGGGCATGCCGAGGGAGTTCGCGGAGCTGATCGCCGGGCTGTACCAGCGGATCCGGGAGGGCAAGGAAGCCCACCTCTCCGACGGCGTGCAGCGGGTGCTGGGCCGCGAGCCGCGTTCCTTCGCCGCCTACGTCAAGAACGCGGTCGCGGCGGGTTCCTGGAGCTGATCGCCGAAATGGGGCGCCCCCGCGACGGGAGGCGCCCCATTCGACGTACCGGGTCCTGGTCAGGCGGTGGGCACGCTGGCCACGCCGGGGGCCAGGAACCGCTTGCCGGTGACCTTCTCCGAGATGCCGGTCCGGTCCAGGTACGGCGTGATGCCGCCCAGCCAGAACGGCCAGCCCGCGCCGAGGATCATGCACAGGTCGATGTCCTGCGCCTCGGCCACCACGCCCTCGTCGAGCATGATCCGGATCTCCTGGGCCAGCGCCTCCAGGGCCCGGTTCTTGACCTCGTCACCGGTCAGCGGCTTGTCGCCGAACTCCCAGAGCGCGGTGACCTCGGGGTCCACGCTCTGCTTGCCCTGGGCGTCCCACTGCCAGACGGCGGCCTTGCCCGCGGCCACGAACTTCTTCATGTTCGCGCTGACGGTGAACCGGTCCGGGAACGCGTGGTGCATGGTCTCCGAGACGTGCAGCGCGACCGCGGAGCCCACCAGCTGCAGCAGGATCATCGGGGTCATCGGCAGGCCGAGCGGGTCGGTGGCCTGGTCGGCGACCTCGAAGGAGGTGCCCTCGTCCACGGAGTTGATGACCTCGCCCATGAACCGGGTGAGCAGCCGGTTGACCACGAACGCGGGCGCGTCCTTGACCAGCACGCTGGACTTCTTCAGCTCCTTGCCGACCGCGAAGGCGGTGGCCAGGGTCGCGTCGTCGGTCTGCTCGGCGCGCACGATCTCCAGCAGCGGCATGACCGCGACCGGGTTGAAGAAGTGGAAGCCGACGACCCGCTCCGGGTGCGCCAGCTTGCTCGCCATGTCGGTGATGGACAGCGAGGAGGTGTTGGTGGCCAGCACGCACTCGGCGGAGACGTGCTGCTCCACCTCGGCGAAGACCTGCTGCTTGACCGACAGCTCCTCGAAGACGGCCTCGATGACGAAGTCGGCGTCGGCGAAGGCGGCCTTGTCCAGTGAGCCGGAGACCAGCGCCTTGAGCCGGTTGGCCTCGTCGGCGGAGACCCGCTTCTTGCCAAGCAGCTTGTCGACCTCGCCGTGCACATAGCCGACGCCCTTGTCGACGCGGGCCTGGTCGATGTCGGTGAGCACCACCGGCACCTTGAGGCGGCGCGCGAACAGCAGCGCCATCTGGCTGGCCATCAGGCCCGCGCCGACGATGCCGACCTTGGTCACCGGGCGGGCCAGCTTGCGGTCCGGCGCGCCTGCCGGGCGCTTGGCCCGCTTCTGCACCAGGTTGAACGAGTACAGCCCGGCGCGCAGCTCATCGCTCATCACGACGTCCGCGAGGGCCTGGGTCTCGGCCGCGTAGCCCTTGGTCAGGTCGTTCTCGCGGGCCAGTGCCAGCAGCTCAAGGGCCTTGAGCGCACCGGGGGCCGCGCCCTTGGTCTTGCCGTGCACGATGGCCTTGGCCCGGGCCAGCGCCTGGTCCCAGCCCTCGCCGCGGTCGATCTCCTTGCGCGGCGGGGTGATCTCGCCGCCGAGCACCTTGGTCAGCCAGACCAGCGACTGCTCCAGGTAGTCCGCGGATTCCAGCACCACGTCCACGATGCCGAGCCCGGCGGCCTGCGCGGGCTTGAGCATCTTGTTCTGGTTCAGCGCGTTCTCGAAGATCACGGTGACCGCGTCGTTCGCGCCGATCAGGTTCGGCAGCAGCTGGGTGCCGCCCCAGCCGGGGAACAGACCGAGGAAGACCTCGGGCAGCGCCAGCGCCGCGGTGTTGCTGGACAGCGTGCGGTAGTGGCAGGACAGCGCCAGTTCCAGGCCGCCGCCCATGACCGCGCCGTTGACGAAGGCGAAGGTGGGGATCGCCGAGTCGGTGAAGCGGCGGAACACGTCGTGGCCGAGCTGGCCGATGGCCAGTGCCTGGTCCCGGGAGGTGGCCTTCTCCACCGCGGACAGGTCGGCGCCGACGGCGAAGATGAACGGCTTGCCGGTGACCGCGATGGCCGCCGGCCCAGCCTCGGTGGCCGCGGTGAAGGCGGCGTCCAGGCTGAGCAGGCTCTGCGGCCCGAAGGTGGACGGGCGGGTGTGGTCGTGCCCGTTGTCCAGGGTGATCAGCGCGACCGGCTTGTCCAGGCCGGGCACCCGCAGCAGGCGGGTGACCGCGTGCGTCACGACCTCGTCGGGGAAGAGGGCCTTGGCTTCCTCAAGGGTGAAGGTGCTCACTTTGCTTCCCCGTTCCACAGCGGGTTCTCCCAGATCACGGTGCCGCCCATGCCGATGCCGATGCACATGGTGGTGATGCCGTAGCGCACGTCGGGGCGCTCGGCGAACTGGCGGGACAACTGGGTCATCAGCCGCACGCCGGAGGAGGCCAGCGGGTGGCCGGTGGCGATCGCGCCGCCCCACTGGTTGACCCGAGGGTCGTCATCGGCGATGCCGAAGTGGTCCAGGAAGGCCAGCACCTGCACCGCGAACGCCTCGTTGACCTCGAACAGGCCGATGTCCTCGATGGACAGCCCGGCGATCCTGAGTGCCTTCTCGGTGGCGGGCACCGGTCCGACGCCCATGACCTCGGGCTCGACCCCGGCGAAGGAGTAGGCGACCAGGCGCATGCCGATGGGCAGGCCCAGCTCACGCGCGGTCTGCTCCTCGGCCAGGATGCAGCCGGTCGCGCCGTCGTTGAGCCCGGCCGCGTTGCCCGCGGTGATCCGGCCGTGCGGACGGAACGGGGTCTTCAGCTTGCCGAGGTCCTCGACCGTGGTGCCCGGCCGCGGCGGCTCGTCGGCCGAGGCCAGACCCCAGCCGTGCTCGGCGGAGCGGGTGGCGACGGTGACGAACTCGGGGCCGATCTTGCCGGCCTTGACCGCCGCGTCGTACTTGGCCTGCGAGGCCGCGGCGAAGGTGTCGGTGCGCGCCTTGGTCAGGTGCGGGAACCGGTCGTGCAGGTTCTCCGCGGTCTGCCCCATGACCAGCGCCGAGGTGTCGACCAGGCGGTCGGCCAGGAACCGAGGGTTCGGGTCCACGCCCTCACCCATGGGGTGCCGACCCATGTGCTCGACCCCGCCGGCGATGGCGATGTCGTAGGCGCCGAAGGCGATGCCGCCGGCGACCGTGGTCACCGCGGTCATCGCGCCCGCGCACATCCGGTCCACCGCGTACCCGGGCACCGACTTCGGCAGCCCCGCCAGCAACGCGGCGGTCCGCCCGATGGTCAGCCCCTGGTCGCCGATCTGCGTGGTCGCGGCGATGGCGACCTCGTCAACCCGCTCCGGCGGCAGCTCCGGATGCCGTCGCAGTAGTTCGCGGATGACCTTGACGACCATGTCGTCGGCGCGGGTCTCCGCGTAGATGCCCTTGGCACCGGCCTTGCCGAACGGCGTGCGAACGCCGTCGACGAAGACCACGTCCCGAACGGCGCGCGCGCTGGCGCTGCCGGGTTTCGCCGGCGCAGGTGCGACCACGGCGTGCTCCTCACTCAGTGCTGAACCCCTGACATCGGCCCGCGGCGGCTTCCGCTGCGCTGCTACCGGCCGGTAACACCACTCTAGCGCGTATTACTCACTGGTAACTACGGGGTTCGCGCTGTCGAGTGGGTCACACCGGTCTTTCGGCGCGGGCAGCTGTTCGCGTGCCAGGGGGCAGTGTGCAGGGGCTCCGCGAGAACCGCTGGTCGGCAGCTCGCGAACGCCGCCGAAAGTTGCTCGGGTGATCAGTGAGTGATCGATCGGTCACTGATGTGATCAGGGCATGAGCGGGAGGGCGACCCAGCTCACTGGCTGACCAGCAGCGCTACCTCGCGGCGTCGCTGCACGCCAATCCTCGCTAACATGAGGACACACCACCCGGTTCTCGTGCTTCACCGCACGGGGCCGGGTCTTTTTCTGCCCGGACTCAGACCGAGGTGGAGGCAGGCGCCTGCCCGCCCCCACCACCGCCTCAGTCCTGCTCCGTGGCCTTCTCCACTGCCTTCTCCGTCACCTTCGGCTGCGCCAGCAACGCCGTCGCCAGCAGCTCACCCACCTGCTCGATCTGCCAGTTCCGCGCCCCACCCGCGGCCAGCGCCGCGCGCACCGAGGCCAGGTCGATCTCCGCCGGTGGCTGCCAGCACAACCGGCGCACCAGGTCCGGCTGCGCCAGGTTCTCCACCGGCATCCGCAGTTGCTCGGCCAGCGTGGTCAGCGCGCCGCGCGCGGCCACCAGACGGGCCGCCGCGGCCGGGTCGCGCTCGGCCCAGCGGTTGGGGGGCGGCGGTCCGTCGTGCTGCGGGGAGGGGTCCGGGAGTTCGGACTTGGGGAGTTCGCGGGCCTCGTGCAGGGCGCCGGACCAGACGTCGGCCATCCGGCGCTGGGCACGGCCGCGGAAGACCGGCAGGGACAGCAGCTCGGCGTGGCCGGTGGGGTCGTGCAGGGCGGCCTCGACGATGGCGGAGTCCGGCAGGACGCGGCCGGGGGCGATGTCGCGTTGCTGGGCGATGGTGTTGCGGGCCTGCCAGAGCGAGCGGACCGCGGCGTACTGGCGCGGGCTGCGCAGGCGGTGGATGCCGGAGGTGCGGCGCCACGGTTCGGCGCGTGGCGGCGGCGGAGCGGCGGTGCGCACCGCCTCGAACTCCTCCAGGCCCCAGGCCAGCTTGTTCTGGCTGATCAGCTCGGCCTCCAGGGAGGCGCGCAGCTCCAGCAGCAGTTCGACGTCCAGGGCGGCGTAAGCCAGCCAGTCCGCGGGCAACGGCCTGCGGGACCAGTCGGCGGCGCCGTGGCCCTTCTCCAGCCGGAAGCCCAGCTGGCGTTCGACCAGGGCGCCGAGGGCCACCCGCTCGAACCCGGCCAGCCGTCCGGCCAGCTCGGTGTCGAACAGGGTCTCCGGACCCAGGCCAAGCTCGTGCAGGCACGGCAGGTCCTGGCTGGCGGCGTGCAACACCCACTCAGCGGGGTTGAGCACCTCGGCCAGCGCTTCCACCCGGCCATTGACCGCGACCGGGTCGATCAGCACCGTGCCGGCGCCCTCGCGGCGGATCTGCACCAGGTAGGCCCGCTGCGAGTACCGGTATCCGGAAGCACGTTCGGTGTCCACCGCGAATGGCCCCGTACCGGCGGCCAGCATCGCGGCGGCCCGCCTGACGCCATCGACGGTGTTGATGACATCAGGAACGCCACCGGAGGGGGTGGTGAGCAACGTCAGTTCCGGTTGCTCACCCGAGTCGTTGACAGCGGTTCGGCCTACATCCACGGCCGTGACCCTATGCGTCAACGGTGCGCTCAGACAGTCGAGATCCACTGAAGTAGGCTGACCGGCACGGTGCGCCAACCGGAAATTGCTGGTCAGAGGCTGATCCAACGCTTTCCGATCTTTCCGTACCGGCCAACCACACCCCGGTCGTCATGAGGTCCGGACTTCGTGTGCCGGGCGTGTCCGCGCTCTGCAACGCACCCGACCGCGAAACTCGAACCCCCTCGGCTGAGGAGTCAGCGGATAACGCCGGCACGCATGGCCAGCGCTACCATCTGAGCCCGGTCCCCGGTTCCCAGCTTGCGCCCTATCCGCGACAGGTGAGACTTCACCGTGAGCGCGGACAGGTTCAGTGCTTCGCCGATCTCCTTGTTCGAGCGGCCGTCGGCTACCAGCTGCAGCACTTCGACCTCTCGCGCGGAGAGTTCCCTCGGCGTGTTGTCCGTACCGGGCACCCTGGTTCCGGCAGCAAGCACCGGAGCCACGCTGGGATCGGCATAGACGCCACCCTCGAGGACCCTGCGCACCCCGTCGGTGACCACCATCGGCGAGGCGGACTTCAGCAGGTAGGCCTGAGCGCCTGCCTGGAAGGCCGCACGCACCGCGTACGGGTCATCGGAGGATGCCAGGACCACGATTCGTGGCCAGCCCTGGGCACGAAGTTCCGTGACCAGGTCAATGCCGCTCCCATCCGGAAGCCCGAGATCCAGTATCGCGAGATCGCATGGCCCCGTGGCCAGGGCACGCGCCCTCGCCTCGGCCACCGATGCGGCCTCGTGCACCGTGCCGGCTCCCATCTGCATCAGTCGAGCCGCAATGGCCTCCCTCAGCAATGGGTGGTCATCGACCACCAGCACCGAAAACAGCTCTTCCCGCGGGTGCGGGACCATGTTCGCCGGCAAAGTGCCGGCTGGCGTGGTTCGAACGGCCTGTCCTAAGCCGACGGCAGCCACGTCACTACCTCCCTGGAGTCGGTCGTGCCCCCCGACCGGCACCGGGACTTTCGACCGATCGGCCGCGCCACCGATCGACCGAAAGTGGTGTCGTCGGGAGGAGCGTAGCCGCCCAAGCGGGTCAGTGGGACGATCAATTGGGTATCTGTCCCGATCGGGTTGTCACTTTGACGTGGTCTGATCACACGATCGGGCGGTCCCTCGGATGGTGGTTAACGCCGGGCCGTACACAAACGACATGAAGGATTTGCACTATGCCGACCAGCGGGTCGTTAGGCCGTTCGCAGGAGCTTCTCCGGCGGGTTCCGCTCGTCGACGGGCACAACGATCTGCCGTGGGCGATCCGGGACAAAACGGGCGGGGACCTCACCGCGATCGAGCTGACCGTCGAGCAACCCGGTCTGCACACCGACCTCGTCCGGCTGCGCCACGGTGGCGTGGGCGCTCAGTTCTGGTCGGTCTACGTGCCGTGCCGCTTCCGCGAGCATCGCGCCGTGACGGCGGTGCTGGAACAGATCGAGCTGGTTCACGAGCTGGTCGAACGGTACCCCGAACAGCTCCGGCTCGCCCGGTCGGCGGCCGAGGTCCAGTCCGCCTTCGCCGACGGCCGGATCGCCTCCCTGCTCGGCGCCGAGGGCGGGCACTGCATCGGGGAGTCCCTCGGCGCGCTGCGGGCACTGTTTCGCCTGGGTGTGCGCTATCTGACGCTCACCCACAACGACAACACGCCGTGGGCCGACTCGGCCACCGACCAGCCCGCCGCGGGCGGTCTGACCGATTTCGGCCGCGAGGTCGTGCGCGAGATGAACCGCCTGGGCATGCTGGTCGACCTCTCCCATGTCGCGCCCAGCACCATGTGGCACGCGCTGGAGACCAGCGTCGCGCCGGTGATCTTCAGTCACTCCTCCTGCCGGGCGGTCACCGACCATCCGCGCAACGTGCCGGACGAGGTGCTGCGCGAGCTGCCCGGCAACGGCGGCGTGTGCATGATCACGTTCGTGCCCGCGTTCGTCTCGGCCGACCCGGTGCGCCGGGCCAGGCGGGCTGACGTCGTCGCACATCTGGAACACGCGCGCGAGATCGCGGGCATCGACCACATCGGATTGGGCGGCGACTACGACGGGACCGGCGAACTCCCGGACGGACTGGAGGATGTCTCCAGGTATCCGGAGTTGTTCGCCGACCTGATGGACCGCGGCTGGTCCGAGCCGGACCTGACCAAGCTGGCAGGCGGCAACGTGCTGCGGGTGCTGGAGCAGGCGGAGAAGGTCGCCGCCGAACTCCGCGGACCCGGCTGACGCCGCGCCGGCTGACTACCGGCTCCCGCCGCCGCCCGAGTGCTCGCGGTGGTCAGTCGCCCTTGCGCTGGCTGATCATCGCGATCCCCACCGGCGGCAGCCCGGCCGCGCTGGAGAGCAGCTCGCAGAAGGCCTCCGCGTGCGCGGCCAGCTCGGTGTCCCTCGCCGTCCAGGAAGCCCGTAGCTCCAGGTCATGGGTGCTGCTGGGCCCGGAGATGTCGCCGAAACGGGCCGAGGAGGTCTGGGTGACCGTGCCGCCCAGCGCGGTGAAGGCCGCCCCGGACAACTCCAGCGCCTCGGTCAGCCAGGACCAGCCGACCGCCGGTAGCAACGGGTCAGCGGCAAGCTCGGTGTCCAGCTCGGCCCGGACGTAGGCCACTAGTCGCAGCACCCCGTCCCAGGCTTCGGCCCCGTCCGGATCGTGCAACAGCACCAACCGGCCCGTGGCCAGCTCCCCGGCCGGTCCGTTGGCCTCGGCGCTGAGGGCGAAGCTCCATGGCGCGAGGCGTTGCGGGGCACGGACTTCGCCCAGCTCGACCTCGGGTCGTGGATGCATCGACCGCAACGCGGCAACAGCCTGCCGGAACACCTCGGGTTCACCCGATATCCCGGTCACGTTGGCGAACTCTAGGCCGCGCGGAGCGGGTGCGTCGGTAGCCACGCCGACGCCGGGCAAGAGCAGTCCTGAACCCGTGGGAACATGGGAGGCGAGATGACTAACGCTGCCCAGGTCTCGGCGCGTCGAGACCTTCCCGAAGCCCCGCTGCTGGTCGCCGCGCGTGGCGGCACGCCGAGCCGGACCCCGGTGTGGTTCATGCGCCAGGCCGGCCGTTCCCTGCCGGAGTACCGCAAGGTCCGCGAGGGCATTCCGATGTTGCGCTCCTGCTTCATGCCGGAGCTGGTCTGCGAGATCACCATGCAGCCGGTCCGGCGGCACGGGGTCGACGCGGCCATCCTGTTCAGCGACATCGTGGTGCCGCTGGCCGCCGCCGGGGTCGATCTGGACATCGTGCCCGGCACCGGCCCGGTGGTCGCGAACCCGGTCCGCTCGATCCACGACGTGGAGAAGCTGCCGGTGCTCGACCCCGAGCAGGTCGCCCCGGTCGCCGAGGCGGTCGGGCTGCTGACCGGGGAGCTGGGCGAGACGCCGCTGATCGGCTTCGCCGGCGCGCCGTTCACGCTGGCCTCCTATCTGATCGAGGGCGGGCCCAGTCGCAACCACGAGCGCACCAAGGCGCTCATGTACAGCGACCCGGCCGCCTGGCACGCGCTGCTCGGCCACCTCGCCGACATGGCGCTGACCTTCCTGTCCGTGCAGGTCCAGGCCGGAGTGGACGCGGTCCAGCTGTTCGACTCCTGGGCGGGCGCGCTCTCCGAACGGGACTACCGCGAGTTCGTGCTGCCGCATTCGGCGAAGGTCTTCGCCGGGCTGGCCGAGGCGGGCGTGCCGCGGATCCACTTCGGCGTGGGCACCGGTGAGCTGCTGGTGGCCATGCGCGAGGCGGGCAACGATGTGGTCGGCGTGGACTGGCGGGTGCCGCTCGACCAGGCGGTCAACCGCCTGACCAGCGCCCGGCCGGACCTGCCCAAGCCGGTGGTGCAGGGCAACCTGGACCCGGCCGTGCTCTTCAGCGGCGAGGACGTGCTCGCGCGCGAGATCAACCGGATCGGCGCCGAGGGCAGGGCCGCGGCCGGGCACATCTTCAACCTGGGCCACGGCGTGCTGCCGGAGACCGACCCCGGGAAGATCACCCGCGCGGTCGAGCTGGTGCACGGCCTGCGGCCATGACCAGCGTGCCGCAGCGGGTCGCGGTGATCGGCGGCGGCATCGCCGGGCTCACCGTGGCGCACCGGCTCCGCGGCCTGCTCGGCGAGCAGGTCCGGGTCACCGTGCTGGAGCAGACCGACCGGCTCGGCGGCAAGCTGCGCACCGAGGAGCTGGCGGGCGGGCCGGTGGATGTGGGCGCGGAGGCCTTCGTCACCCGCCGCACCGAGGGCCTGGAGCTGGTCACCGAACTCGGCCTGACCGAGGACCTGCGGCATCCGCTGCGGGCGGCCCCGACCATCCGGGCGGGCGGGGCCACCCGGCCGCTGCCGCCGCGCACCTTCCTGGGTGTGCCCGCCGAACCGGCCCTGCTGCGCGAGGTGCTCAGCGCGGACGGCTTCGCCAGGGCGATGGCCGAACCGGAGCTGCCGCCGCTGCGCCCGGACGGGCCCGGGTGGGACGCCACGGTCGCGGACCTGCTCGGCACCCGGTTCGGGCCGGAGGTGGTGGACCGGCTGGCCGAACCACTGCTCGGCGGGGTCTACGCGGGCCGCGCCGAGGGTCTCGGCGTGCGCGCCACGATGGCGCCGCTGGTCGACGCCCTGGAACGCGGCGCGGGCTCGCTGACCGCCGCGGCCGCCCAGACGCTCGGGCCGGGCCCCAAAGCCGGCGAGACCCGGCCGCCGGTGTTCGGCACCCTCACCGGTGGCCTGGGTGACCTGGTCGACCGGCTGGCCGAGACCTCGGGTGCGGAGCTGCGGCTGGGCGTGACCGTGCGCGGACTGCGCCGCAGCGCCGAGGGCTGGCGCCTCGAATTGGGTTCGGCGGCCAGTCCGGAATTCCTGGACGCCGACGCCGTGGTGCTGGCCGTGCCGGCCCCGGCCGCGCGCAAACTGCTCGCCGAGGACGTCCCGGCCGCCGCCGCGGCTTACGGGCGGATCGAGGTCTCCTCGATGGCGGTGCTCGCCCTCGCGCTGCCGCCGGGCACAGAACTGCTGACCGCGTCCGGAGTTCTGCTGGCCGTCGGCGAGAAACACGCGGACGGCACGCCGTTCACCGCCAAGGCGTTCACCTTCTCCAGCCGCAAGTGGGGCCACTTCGCCGAGCGCGGCACCCTGCTGCGCGCCTCGGTCGGCCGCTTCGGCGAGACCGCCACCCTGCAGCGCGACGATGACGAGCTGATCGCCGCGGTGCGCGCGGACCTGGCCGAACTGACCGGCGTGCGGGCCGGGCCGGTGGACGCGGTGGTGCGGCGCTGGGGCGGCGGACTGCCGCAGTACGCGCTCGGGCACACCGCGACGGTGGCCGCGATCGAGGCCGCCGTGGCCGAGGTGCCGGGGCTGGCCGTGGCGGGCGCGAGCCTGCACGGGGTGGGCATTCCGGCGTGCATCGCGACCGGGCAGGCCGCGGCGACCCGTGTCGCCACTCACCTGGCCGTCGCCCGCCGCCCGACTGGTGCGAGTATGGGGACATGGCCCGCCTGAACTACAACGAACTCAACGACACCATCCGGTACACCATGTGGTCGGTCTTCCGGATCCAGCAGGGCGCCCTGCCCGAGGACCGCGCGCAGGCCGGGGCGGCCACCGCGGAGTACCTGGAGTCGTTGGAGGGCAAGGGCGTTGTCGTCCGCGGCGTCTACGACGTCGCCGGGCTGCGCGCCGACGCCGACTTCATGATCTGGTGGCACGCCGAGGAGATCGAGCAGGTGCAGGAGGCCTACAACGGCTTCCGCCGCACCACTCCGCTCGGCCGCGCCAGCACCCCGGTGTGGAGCAACGTGGCGCTGCACCGGCCCGCGGAGTTCAACCGCAGCCACATCCCGGCGTTCCTGGCCGGGGAGGAGCCGCGCAAGTACATCTGCGTGTATCCGTTCGTGCGCTCCTACGAGTGGTACCTGCTGCCGGAGGAGGAGCGTCGCAAGATGCTCGCCGACCACGGCAAGGAAGCCCGCGACTACCCGGACGTGCGGGCCAACACGGTGGCCTCCTTCGCCCTTGGCGACTACGAGTGGATGCTGGCCTTCGAAGCGGATGAGCTGCACCGGATCGTCGACCTCATGCGGCACCTGCGCGGCACCGAGGCGCGGCTGCACGTGCGCGAGGAGATCCCGTTCTACACCGGCACCCGGCTTCCGGTCGCCGACCTGATCACCAACCTGCCCTAGCCCCTGGAAAGTGTTGATGCGCAAGGCAGTTCGCGTCGCCGTAGCCGCGGGAGCCTGGACGGCCCTCGCCGGTGCCACCTGGTTCGCGCTGGCCAGGCTGGCCACCGCGGTGAGCCTGCGGCGCGGCGCCGAACTGCAGCGCTGGCGCTGGCTACACGAGCTGCTGCCCCTGCATCTGCGCCGGTTCCTGCTGGTCACCGCCGGGGTGGACGAGTCGGTGCCCGCCCTGCGCAGTGTGCTGGCCCCCGCCCGCGGGTTGGTGGTGGACGTGATCGCGCACCGGCGGGCCGTGGTCAGCCTGCTCCGCCCCGAGACGGTGCGGGTGGTCCCGGCCCGCCCGGAATCGCTGCCCGGCAGGCCGGGTTCGGTGGATGTGGTGCTGGCCGTGTTCGCCGCGCACGAGCTACGCGAACCGGCCGAGCGTGAGGCGTTGTTCGCCGAGGCCAGGAGGCTGCTCAGCGCGGACGGCCGGATGGTGCTGATCGAACAGCACCGGACCGTGCGCACGCTGGCCGCGTTCGGGCCAGGGGCGTGGCAGTTCTACCCGAGCCAGGAGTGGCGGCGGGCGGCGGCGCTGGCCGGGCTGAAGGTGGTCGCCACGCGGCAGGTGAGCCCGTTCGTCACCGGCTGGGCCCTGGCCGCAGGCTGAGCCGCGCGCTCGGTCAGTAGTGCCGGATGCCCGCGGACAGGGTTTCCGCCCAGGGCGCGTCCACCTGCTCGGCGCCCATCGCCACCACCAGGTGGCAGAGGGCTCCGCGGGAGAAGAACTCCTGGACCTGGTGGCCGGTGCCGCCGGAGGCGTCCCGGACGTACTCGACCAGCTGCGCGTAGCCGCGCCGCACCGCTGCCCGCACGAGTTCGTCGGAGGCGGCCGCGGCCTGGGCGTGCAGCTGCAGCAGCAACAGGTCGCGGTCGGCGACCAGGCGGGCGTAGGCCTCGCCCATGGCGCTGAGCACGACTTCGGGCGCACTCGCCTCGACCGCGGCCGCGCCTTGGGTGAGGGCTTCCTGGATCTGGTCGAAGCATCGTTGGACGACGGCCACGAACAGCGCCTCCTTGTTGGGGAAGAGGCGGTAGATGTAGGCCTGGGAGATCCCGGCGAGCTTGGCGACCTCGGTGGTGGTGGTGCCGTAGTAGCCCTTGGCCGCGAACGCGCCGACCGCGGTGCGCAGTACGGTCTCCCGCCGTTCGTCGGCCGTGGAGAGGACTCGTCCGGTGGGGGTCATGTGAGTAATAAACCACTCACACTTGGCGTGGTCAAGTCGTGGATCAAGGGCAAGGGCAAGGGCGAGGATCAAGGGCGAAGGTCAAGATCAAGGGCGTCCTCGCCGGACGCTGGTGTTTTAACCCTGGGGTGGCCGGATTTTGACATGGGCACGACCACCACTTGATCATCTTCGGGTTCCTACCACAGAGCACGAAGACGAAAGCGATGG